>SVNI01000177.1 GCA_015066975.1 Ruminococcus sp.
AAAGCCGTTCTGAAAACAACTTTAATCGGCATCGGGATTTCGGCAGTTTCCGCCGGACTCTCTGCTGTCATGAATCTTGAAGATGAGGAGTGATTCTATGTACACTATCGCTGATGAAAAAATTATCGGAAACGGCACGGACAGTTCCGGAATGTTTTCTTCCCTGAAGCTTGTGGAAATCCGGTGCGATACCTCGGCTGACATCCCGACTCCTGAACCGAACTGGGCAGTCGGTTCTGCCTGTTTTATCATTGATACACAAGATGTCAAGTTTCTGAACAGTCAGGGAGAGTGGGTGTAGTATGGATTTGATTACTTTGGCACTTGCCAAAAAGTTTACCCGTGATACCGCCGATTTGAAAGCTAGTCTTTCCACGTTTGTGGGAATTACACAGGCGGAATATGATGCACTGGAAACAAAAACAGAACCGCTTTATTTCATCTATGAGGAAGAAAGCACTGTATCAAATTCAGATGGTACAAACAGCATGAATACTCTTGAAACAAGCAGTATTTCTCCGATTTCTGGTAATTTAATGTCTGATACTTTGGATATTTCAGAATCGGAAACAGAAATCAGCATTGACAAAATCAATTCTGTTTCCGATTTGACTGTACAGGGAGATGAAACAGAATGATTCAGATTAGAGACAGCAGAGGAAACTATCATGAAACATTGGCGATTTACGATAATGCAGGTAGAGAAATCAAAGAAGTTAGGAATAATCAGGGTAGGATTATTTTCAAGAATTGGAATGAACTTCAAAGCTCACCGCCTATAACGTTTCGTGGGTATGGAAAGAATCTAACTGAATGCCGAATTTATGGAAACACCGTACAGAACGGTACTCCTTCACCACAAGCTCCTGTGGATGTTGTAGGGTGTGGAGTGAGGACGGGGAATTTGTTTGATAAGTCAGCAACGAATACAAACAACGGCTATATATCAGACGGATATCTGAAATCGGATGGTAGTAAAAATACGAATGGCGATTACCGAGCAAGTGAGTATATAGCAGTTTCTCCGAATCAATCATACACGCTTTGGTATGGCTCTAACCTGAACGCACCATCTGTATGCTTTTACGATGTTTCAAAAAACTTTATTTCCGGCATTGCATACGAGGGGAGAAGTACCATACCGCTTACCACGCCGCAAAACACCGCATTCTTGAGAGTCTCATTTTGGGCAAGGTCTGTGAATATAGTCATGCTCAACACAGGCTCAGCCCCTCTCCCCTACGAACCCTACGGCTACAAACTCCCCCTCACCGTCAACGGCACGGAGTACCCAATTTACCTTGGGCAGGTCGAGACGAGGAGAAGGATTAAGAAGTATGTATTTACAGGCGAGGAAAACGGAACGATATACAGTACAAGCACAAGCCGTAAAGGTATCGAAATTACCGGAATTACCGGAATTATTGGTGGAGATGCTGATATTGCAATATTGGCTATCTGTACACACTATCAGCCGGACACGCGAAATGCTCTGTATAGAAATACTGATAACGGAATATCTAACGCATATCAAAACGATAAGATTATATTCTATGATGCAAGCTGTCAAACAGTTGAAGCTTTTCAGCAATTCTGCACACAGCAATACGCAAACGGCACACCGGTCACTGTTTGGTACGTCCTCGCCGAGCCGGAGACAGGTATCGTCAACGAGCCTCTCCAAAAGATAGGCGATTATTCGGATGAATTGTCAATCGCTGATATCCCAACTATCAATGGCATTAATACGATATCCGCTGACACAATAGTTCAGCCGTCTGAAATGTATATCAAAGGCAAAATTAAATCTATTACATGAAAAATATGAGGTGATTTGAATGAAAGGCATTGATATTTCCCATCATAATAATGACAAGGGAACAATTGATTTCCAGAAAGTGAAACAATCCGGCTATGATTTTGTTATTATCAAGGCCGGCGGTGCAGAAGCCGGATATTATAAGGATTCTTGCTTTGAAAAAAATTATGCAGATGCAAAATCAGCAGGTCTGCACGTTGGTGCATATTACTTTACATCCGCATTTACCACGGCAGAGCAGGGGCGCAAAGAAGCACAGAAATTCATTGACATTATCAAGGGAAAGACATTCGATTTTCCGGTGTATGCAGATGTGGAACGATTTGCAAGAAATCCGGCGGGTGCGACAGATGCCACAACTGCTTTTTGTGATTTCATGGAAAAAAACGGATATTTTGCCGGAATTTACTCAAGTGATATTTCCGGTTTCAAAGATAATCTGGAGATTGACAAGCTGGCAAACTACAGCAAATGGGTTGCAAGATACGGCTCAAGCCCGAAGTATGTCAAAAATTATGGTATTTGGCAACAGGCGGAAACAGGCAGAGTTGACGGAATTTCCGGAAATGTTGACTTGAATGAATGTTATGTTGACTATCCTGAAATTATTCAGAATGCCGGCCTGAACGGTTTTCCAAAAGAAGGACCTTCGCAGGCAGAAAAGAAATCTGTTCAGGAAATTGCTGAAGAAGTTCTCGCTGATAAGTGGGGAACAGGTGCAGACCGGAAAGAACGTCTGATTTCCGCAGGCTATGACTATCAGGCTGTTCAGAGTGCTGTCAATGCTCTGCTGGCTTCTGCTGATGAA
>SVNI01000178.1 GCA_015066975.1 Ruminococcus sp.
TGTCTAAATTAAAATCATGAGAAGCCATCATCTGAAGAAGGTAGGCACTGATAAATGTAAAACAAAGATATTTCAAAGTTTTTGACATATGGATAGTATCACCTCTTTATTTAATTCGTTTTTCAAACCGGAACATTTCAAAATTGTCCTCAGCAGGATTTTCTTCATCAAGATGCTGGTTATTGAAAAACTCAACAATGTGAAATCCACAGCGATTGACATAGAAATGAATATTCCGTTTTTCAAAGTAAGGTGTGAATGTTTCTCACAGTTGATTGTATTGTTCTCTTGTGTTTTCAGCTAAAAATTAAATGTGTAAGAGATATAATTCAGGCGGCTTCTTTATATCGTGTATACAGATATTCATAAATTTTCTGCCGATAGCTTGAAATACTGATTTCATCGTAGCTTTCCGGCAATTCTTCCCATAATGTATTTCTAATCAAATTGTCAACTTCTGCCTTTGTTTCCTGTTTATCTGTCCAATGGTCAAGCTCTGCGATTTTTGATTTGACCTTTTTCAGCAGATCAACAGCAACTGTCTTCAGCTTTTTTATGTCTGATGCCGACAGATTATCCTTGAACAGCAAATCATAAAGTGAAAGTTCCTCATCACTGGTGAATCCCTCACGCACATAACGCTGAACTTCCTGTTCCATGCTGTTAGCAAGGTTCATCAGCTCCATAAATGTCTTCTCAATCTGTGACCTGTCCTGTTCTTCATTATAATCAGTGATAATTTGTTGATACCTCTCATAATAGCTGATACGGTTCGGATTGGCAAACAGCATCTGAGCAAGCATTTTCTGTATTGCTTCCTCCAAATCTTTCATCACAAGATTCTTGTGCTTTACTTTAGCAAATTCTTTCCTGAGCAGGTCAAAATCAATTGCACTGATATCAAACCGGCGTGATGCTGAAAAATCAGTCACCTGTTCCGGAATTGTTATATAATCACTGATAATTGCATTGATTTCCACCATGAGGTCTGTATTATCAACAGTTTTTCGCTTCTTTTGTAGTTCACGATATATCGCTTCAATGGCATCATATTCTTTTCGGTTCTGTCCTGTAATCTCGTTTCTGTCAAGATATTTCATAAAACGGATGCATTCAGAAGCATAAGTTGAAAATGTCTTTTTCTCCTCAATACTGCCACAAATGATATTTGTCGCATCACGCAGAAGAGACATTTTCTCAAAATCTTTTGCATCAATCTGCTTTTGCAGAGTATAGTCACGTTCTTTCAGAAATACCTTGATTTTTTTGATATTCTCCAGAATTCGGTCAATCATTTTCTGCTTATCAATAGTAGGGTCATTTCTGCCTTGACCGCCTTTGTTGACAGTGTAGTCTGCAAGGGCTTTTCTTAATGCTTTGACAATGCCGATATAGTCGATAATCAGGCCATTACTTTTTCCTGCATTGACACGGTTTGCACGAGCGATTGTCTGCATGAGCGTGTGTGCTTTCAATGGCTTATCCAGATACAGACAGGACAAACACTTCACATCAAAGCCGGTCAGCCACATTGCACAGACAAACACCACACGCAGAGGATTAGACTCGTCCTTGAATTCCTTGTCAAGTTCACGCTTTTCCATTTTGGTGCGGTGCGGTTTAATATCCAGCCCCCATTTCTGGAAAGTCTGTATTTCGTTCTGTTCCTGACTGATGACCACAGCCATTTCTGTTTCCTGCATCCATTTAATTTTTCTTTCAAGTTCTTGTGCTTCCTGCTGGGTGGCTGTTTTCAGCTTTGCAGACAGTTCCTCGATTTCCTGTTCCCAATACTCCTGTACAAAATCGTACATTCTGACACAGACTTCTTTTCTCAGGCAGACAAACATTGCCTTTCCGCTTGTCCATAAATCAGAATAATGCTTTACAAAATCCTTTGCAATGGCTCGGAGTCTCGGTTTTGCAGTTAATACATGGATTTCTTTTTCGAGTTCCTTTTCCACTTTCTCCTGCTGACTAGGGTCAAGGTCGGCTCTTTCGATGGCTTCGAGAATTTTATCCGTAATTTCTGGATTCTTCAAATCGTCAATTTTTTCACCACGGTTTTCATAATACAGCGGAACGGTTGCACCGTCCTCAACAGCACGCTTAAAATCATAAACTGAAATATAACCGCCGAATGTTCGGGCTGTGATGCTGTCATCTGACAATAACGGCGTACCAGTAAAACCGATTCTTGAAGCAGTCGGGAGGAGTTTCATCATATTATCTGCATACAAGCCGTACTGACTGCGGTGTGCTTCATCGGACATGATGATAATATCATGGTCAGGATAAATCGGCTCTGCATCCGGTTTGTTGAATTTGTGTATCAGCGTGAAAATAAAGCTTG
This sequence comes from Ruminococcus sp., assembly GCA_015066975.1. Taxonomy (GTDB): domain Bacteria; phylum Bacillota; class Clostridia; order Oscillospirales; family Ruminococcaceae; genus UBA3855. Next base: position 2,354 of record SVNI01000178.1, read on the forward strand.
GATTGCCTTTCAGTTTCTGTATCAGGTCATCACCGCTGGTTGCAATAAATTGTGTGGCTTTGGTCTTTCCAAGCATTCCGCAGTTCTCAAAAGTATCACTGATTTGTGTGTTCAGTTCGTCACGGTCAGTCAGAATGACAATTGTCGGAGAACCTGCAAATTTCCGCCGGATTTTCTGTGCCAGAAACAGCATGGAATAACTCTTTCCGCTTCCTTGTGTATGCCAGAATACACCAAGTTTACCTTCATTCAATGCCCTTGC
>SVNI01000179.1 GCA_015066975.1 Ruminococcus sp.
TTGCTTCACTGCTTTCTTTTCATTTTCAAATCTTAGATGTTCGTTTTTGCTTGAATTAGAAATAGAGCATAGTATATGAGATAGTCCTTAAATTTATCAGATATGCCGTTTACTCTTGTAATAAATTCCTGAACCTCTTTATCAGCAAATACGGTTTCTTTCAGATCATTCGCACGGAAACTATAATATCTTCCTTCCTGATCGAATAATGATGATTTCAGTGTTGGGAACAGCGACCAATAGGTATCATATTGCTGTAATGCTTCCGGTGATATTTTTCCTGTCATAACAGAAAAAGGGTCAACAGGGATATTTTCACCCTTTGCACTGATATAACGGGGAATATTCAGATTATAATCATTCTGGACAATTTCCTCCAGTGTGACAAGTCTGGAAAAATTCGGAATACTCTCTCTATTGTTAATCACATCGGCGATACGCTGAATATCCATTTCACGCAAAATATTCTGTGTTGCTTCTTTTCCGTAGGATTCAGAAGCGTCAACAAAGAGAATATCACTGTCCTTTCTGCCTTTGGAGAGAACCATAACGATGACAGGAATACCCGTGGAAAAGAACATATTGGACGGAAAACCAATGATTGCTTCAATATTATGCTTATCAACGAGATTTTTACGAATATCATACTCCGTTCCGCCACGGAACAGAACACCATGAGGAAGAACGATTGCCATGATGCCTTCCTTATTTTTTACATGGTATAGGCAATGGAGAAGAAAAGCATAGTCAGCCTTGCTGTTCGGTGCAAGTCCATACGGTCTGAAACGTGCATCAAGCTTATATGTATCAGGATCCCAGCCCTGACTATAAGGTGGATTGGATACAACAATATCAACAGGAACAGCTTCGTATGCAGTATCATCATCAAAATACGGCCAGTCTTCTTTCAGAGTATCACCATTACGAACGCTGATATTCTGAATGCGGATTCCCTGCATGAAAAGGTTCATTTTGGCAAGATTGCAAGTTTCCGTAATAAGCTCCTGCCCATAGTAGCGAATATCGTCAGGATTGATATATCTGCCTGTTTCCTTACCAATATTCAAAAGCAGTCCTGCCGTTCCGACAGTCGGATCGTATACGGTGATTCTATTTCTGTCCTTAATGCGTTCAGCAACGATTTTTGCCATGAGAGAAGTAATTCCATGAGGTGTGTAAAACGCACCATCCTTCTTTGCTTCACTTGAAAACTGTTTGATAAGGTATTCGTAAATATAACCAAGGACATCGTAGTCCTTGCTTTTACAGGGGATCTGGTCTATCAGGTCAACAATACTGCGAACAGCAGCATCACGAGAGCCTGCATTTTCACCGAGCTTTGTTAGTCCCGAAGAAAGAATCGAAAAAATATCTTTGAAAAATCGGCTGTAATCTTTATCTTTCTTCTCGTTAAAGTCAGAAGAATTTTCGGATTCGTCAGGGATCAGGGAATCATAAAAGTGAGAAATAGCTTCTGAAACTTCTTTAGCGCCAAGCTTCTTGTTATTCTTCCATACTTGAAATAAATCATTGTGACGGATAAAATAACCGATATTATCTCTTACCCATTTGATGTCAGATTTATCAGCTGTCTTGAGTTCTTCCAAAGTTACACCTTGCTCAGAAAGAAAATCAAGCTCCTTGTCAGAAAGGTACTTATAGAACATAAAACCAAGAATATAATCTTTATATTCGCTTGCCTTGATGTTTTTTCTAAGTTCGTTGGCAGTCGCCCATATTTTGGACGCTAACTCTTGTTTGGTCATATTAGACCCTCCTAAAATATATATTCAGGCTGTGTGCTGAGTGTGTACACAGTGTCATCGAGCAGATAGCCTGCTGACGGAGAAATTTCCCGAATTGTATAGTTTCCGCACGGATAGGAATTCGTCTTGAAACAGCCGTACCGCCTGTTCTGCGGATAGTTGGCAGGATTTCTGAGGTCACCCAGCGTTTGAATGCTTTTGCTCCCGGAAGTTTACTTGACAGAATCAGCGAATACAGACCGCTTTCATTTATCAGTAAAGTATCCTGCAAGCCTGTAGAACACCCGCCCTGAATCAGGGCATGTGTTCTGTCTTCCTCATCCACATGAGCCGTGACTGCATTTCTTGCCTTGGCATAGCCCAGAATTTCTGTAACATCCTTTCCGATAAACCACGGCTCTCCGTCAATCAGCAGTGTTCTGATTCTGCCGAATTCTTCATTTTCAAAAATCTGAATTTCATTCATAAAAATTATCCTTTCTGATTATTTATTGTTTCAATTGTTCATTAAACTGCCGGAGATTTCTCCCCAGTGCCTCCACAACATTGACCGTGACCGCATTGCCAGCCTGTTTGTATAACTGCGCATCAGACATGCCTGTTTCAGCCACTTTCTGAAACTGTTCATCGGTGAATCCCTGTAACCGCCAGCACTCAATCGGCATGAGACGGCGGATTCTGCCATGATGCGCAACACCGTGCCGGTCAGTTACTGTCAGCGTGAACATCGGTTCGTGAGGCTC
>SVNI01000011.1 GCA_015066975.1 Ruminococcus sp.
GGTTTCTGTTTCCGCAGAAGAACCGGACGAATATCATGATGACTGGCTTCATGTCGAAAACGGCGTTGTTGTGGACAGAAACGGAAATGAAGTCTGGATGACCGGATGCAACTGGTTCGGCTATAGCGTCGGTTCACAGGTATTTGACGGTGTATGGTCCAGAAATATGCATGAGATGCTCAACGAAATCGCAGACCATGGCTTTAATCTGCTTCGTGTGCCAATGTCTACACAGATTCTTCTGCAATGGAAAAATAATGAACCTGACCCGCTTATCAAGCTCAATGAGTGGAAAAATCCTGAACTGACCCTTGAAGGCACAGTCGGCGGTACACCCATGTACAGTTTTGATGTCTGGAATAAAGCTGTTGAATGGTGCAGAGAAAACGGCATCAAAATTATGATGGATATCCATTGCGCCACAACCAACGCCGCTGGTCATAACTATCCGCTGTGGTATGATGACAACTACAGTACAGATGACTGGCTGGAAGCCCTCTCTTGGTTTGCAGATTACTATAAAGATGATGATACTGTGATTGCTATCGACCTCAAAAACGAACCGCACGGCAAAGCAGATGAAGGCAATTTTGCCAAGTGGGACGGTTCGACAGATGAAAATAACTGGAGATATGCCGCCGAACGCGGTGCGGCTGCCGTTCTTGAAAAGAATCCGAATCTTCTCATCATGGTAGAAGGCATTGAAGTTTATCCTAAATTTGAAGACGGTGCAGACTGGACTTATCCGACTATTGATTATGCCCGTTATCCGTACAGCTACTATTACGGCGCATGGTGGGGCGGTAACTTCCGCGGTGCAAGAAAATTCCCCGTTGACCTCGGAAAATATCAGAGTCAGCTTGTTTATTCTCCTCATGATTACGGCCCTGAAGTATATAATCAGGCATGGTTCTATCTGGATGATGATACAAAAACTTTCACCAGACAGACACTCCTTGACGATTACTGGTATGATTCATGGGCATATCTGATAGAAGAACATATTTCTCCGCTGCTCATGGGCGAATGGGGCGGCTGGGTTGATGATGAACACGATACCACAGGCGAAAACCGTCACTGGCTTCAGGAGCTTCGTGACTATATGATTGACAAGCATATTCATCATACATTCTGGTGCTTCAATGAGAATTCTTCTGATACAGGCGGTCTGGTTTATGATAATTTTGAAAAATGGGACGAAGTAAAATATGAATTTATCAAGCCGGCACTCTGGCAGAACGATGACGGAAAATTCATCAGTCTTGACCATAAAATTCCGGTTGGTGCGAACGGCATTTCACTCGGCGAGTATTACGGAACAGATTCCGGCACGACAACTCCCACAGAAATTCAGCCTACAGAACAGGAAACAACTACCGAAACCGTAACAGAAACTTCTGTAACAGGCGGTTCAGGCGATTTGCTTTACGGTGATGTAGATGACAGCGGTTCAATTGATATTTTAGATGTTATTCTGCTGAATAAAAATTTACTCGGCAAGGAAGAACTGACCGAAATCCAGCAGAAAAAAGCAGATGTCAATAAAAATGGCACTCCAGATACCAACGATTCCCTCATGATTATGAAAGCTATTGTCGGCCTGATTACATTATCTTAATTAATAAATCAAAAAGAGCGTTCTTTCGGGAACGCTCTTTCTGAGTCTATTTCTAGTTATTATATCATTGCTTGTCAAGCATGTTCTTCCGAAAACAAGCATAGACTGAAACAGAATCTATCCGAAAGGTTTTGAATCCATGAAACGAAATATTCTGAAAGATACCGTTCTGCTGACAGTCATCCAGATGCTTCTTGACGGAATGAGCCTTCTGCTCAATTCGTTTATGACAAAGCATCTCGGCACGGAAGCCATGGGCGTTCTGACACTGACAGGCTCATTTTTCCGGCTGGCTTCCATGATTGCCGGCGGAAATGTATTTCTGTGTGCAAGCCGTTTTATTTCTGAAGAACTCGGAAAAGAAATCCGAAATCCGAAGAAAGTGTTGTTCTATTGTCTGGCGGTCAGTCTGGGAATGAGTGCGTTTGTCAGCCTGATGATTATCCTGTTCGCACCGTGGTGCGGAATGCATTTTCTGAAAAATCCCGATTTGACAAGTCCGGTTCGTCTGATGGCAGTTTCCCTGCCTTTGGTGACAGTTGTCGCCTGTCTGAAAGGCTACTGCAACGCCTGCTGTAAAACAGGCATCTGTGCTTCGGCAGATGCCGTTGATTTTCTGATGCATACCCTTCTGACGGCATGTGCTGTCTGGTTCATGCACCCGGCAACACATGCAGGAATCTGTTATATGACAGCATACTGCACTATCGGGAGCGAACTGATAACACTGCTGTTTCTGTTATGCTGTCTGCCGAAATGCCGGACGGATGCCACCGGAACAGTTTCGATTTCACTTAAGAAATATATTATGCTTGCGATTCCGGTGATGACAGGTTCAACACTGACTTCTTTTCTCAGCTCGGCAAATGATGCGCTTGTTCCGATTACGCTGAAACAATCCGGAAACTCCAGTGCGGAAGCTTTGAGTCAGTTCGGCATTTTTGAAGCAATTGTGATTCCGGTGCTGTTTTTTCCGTCCACGGTGCTGGTATCGCTTTCAGGTATTCTGATTACGGAAACAGCAAGGGAAAATTCCGCCTGTAACAAGAGCCGAATCACCTGCATGGCAGAAAAAGCAGTTCAGAAAACAATTATCTTCGCAGTATTTGTGACGGAAATTCTGATTCTGTTCGGGGATGAAATCGGCGAACTTTTGGGCGGTGGCATCACTGCCGGAAGAACGATTGCCATGATAGCACCTGTTGTGCCGTTCATCTATCTGGAAATCGTTCTGGAGAGCATCATCAAAGGAACAGGTTCACAGGCCTTTTCATCACTGAATTATCTAGCAGAATATATTGTCAGAATCTCCTGTGTGCTGATTTTCATCCCGATAATGGGATTTTACGGAATTGTATTATCTTATTATGCAAGCAATATTTTCGGAAACATCAGCAGAATCCTGCATGTTATCAAGAAAACTGGAATGGAATTTTCTCTTGTGAAGCTGTTCGGTATCCCGATATTTTCGGCAGTACTGTCAGCACAGATGCTGCTGATGCTGTTTCATGTGATACATGTCGCACCGGAAGGGCATATTGTTAGCATGATAATTTTTTCAGGGCTTTGCTGTCCGATATATTTCCTGATACAGAAAGAACTGTCTGCATTACATTTCCGCACAGCAAGCCCCGAAAAAAGCTGATTTTTTGTTTATCATATACAAAAACAATGTCCGGATATTATAATTTTTTCCAAATATTTCACTGTTTTCCAAAAAGCTATTGACATTTCAGAATTTTGTGATATAATAATATCATTGAGTTTCCATTCAGCTCAGTCCGTTTCAAAGTGTCAGTTGTGGAATGATACTTTGTCATACTATTTCCAGAATTAATATTTGTCAGTGTACGCCGTGATGCTTTAAGAGGTTAGATTTCAAGATTGTAATCGTTTGTTGTTTTTAAAGTCAGTCAACGGCAATTATTTTTTCTCTTTCAGGAGGCAAATATGAGCAGGATTTCTAAAGAAGTTTCCCGCATGAATGAAGAAAACAAACTTAGACGTGACGAAACTGTCATGAATTTCATGGGCGGTGATTCCTATCGGATTAATCCCTTGGATACGCTCAAAATGATAGCAGCTTCTTCCATATTTGGCGAAGCTTCCTATTATCGAAGCAACGTCCGCGACGGAAAATTTTATTTTGAAACTGAATTCAGTGATGAATTCGCCAAAATGATTTTCAGCATCTATGACGGAAAATCCACAACAGAAATCTTTCAGGAGACAATTGATGCTGCTCTGGATTACGATTTCAAAGCTACGCTGGAACTCGCGGCTGAACTCCGGCACACCTATCATATGCGTTTGAATCCGCAGGTGATTATGGTCAGAGCCGCTGTACATCCCAAAAGAAAAGCCTTTACAGAAGAATATCCTAACGAATTCAACAGAATCAATCAGCTTGTGATGTACAGAGCTGATGAGCCTTGTACCCAGTTATCCTATTATCTGTATCTGACAGGCGGAAAGAAGAATCAGATTCCCTCTGTTCTGAAAAGAAGCCTTGCCAGAAAGCTTTCTGGTCTGTCGGCTTATGCCGTCAATAAGTATAAAAATGCTGAAATCGGCATGATTAATGCTGTGCGTATCACTCATGCAAACAGCCCGGTTCTCAACGAACTGATGAAAACAGGTGCTGTTTCCGTTGAGGAATCCCAGCAGACATGGGAACAGAAACGCTCCGCTGGTATGGAGTGGCGCGAAATCGTCCAGACTACTGATATGGGGCACATGGCTATGCTCCGGAATCTGCGGAATATCTTCACAGAATTGGATGATTTGCAGTTCTGTTTCGGCTATCTTGAAAAGCTGAAAGCCGGTGTTCTGACCGGAAAACAGTTTCCGTTCCGGTATTATTCTGCTTATCAGGCAGTCAAGAAAGCTGAAAACATTCACCATAGAAAAGAAATTCTGAACGCACTGGAAGAATGCATTGACATTTCTCTTGCGAACATGCCGAAGCTCAAAGGCAGGACAATGTGTCTTTCTGATAATTCCGGTTCAGCATGGGGATGCATTCCATCAGAATACGGTTCTGTGACGATTGCAGAGATTGATAATCTTTCTTCTGTTATCGCAGTGAAATGCTCCGAAGAAGGTCAGGTTGGCAAATTCGGTGACAAGCTTGTCGTGTTCAATGTGAACGAAAGCACACTGAAACAGACAGAGATTATCACTTCCGGCAAATATGCCGATGTAGGTGCATCTACAGAAGGCGGTATCTGGAAATTCTTCCGGGATGCTATTAAAAACAAGACATTCTATGATAATATCTTCATCTTCTCCGACCAGCAGGCAGGCACAGGCGGTCTGTACGGTACAAGCGAAGATACCAGAGAATATAAAGAACAGGGCTATCTCTGTAAAAACAGTTATATCAATGTCTACAAGCTGATTCTTAAATACAGAAAACAGGTTAATCCAAAAGTGAATGTATTCAGTGTGCAGACAGCCGGATATAACAACGTACTGCTTCCGCAGATGTCTTACAGATGCGCCATGCTGACGGGCTGGACAGGAAAAGAAATTCAGTTTGCTGCCGAATACATCCGGCAGTGGAATGAACTCGAACATCTTGAAAATTAAATAATAGCAGTCATGATGCAGTGGCATAGGTTACTTCTTTTTTTATGAAACACAGTGAAAGGCTGAAATCCGGAACTTTCCGCGGTGCAGTCCGCGTCAACAACCACATGGAGAGCCGTTTCCATGTAAAAAACGTGCTCAAGTTATCCCGTGCCGGCATTCTCATGACTGTCCTTAAAAAATCACATGCTGATGTGATGCAGGGATACAGTTACTTCTATTTTTTAGGGAAAAATACGACTTTTTTACTGTCTTCGAGATTCTCACATCAGGCTCTTGTAAAAATCAGTCATGATGCAGAAGTATCAGTTACTTCGGAAATTATTATGGATGAATATTAACAGACGCTTTTTTAAGTGTTCGTGGAAAATCCACATAAAATGGAGCAGACCATTCCAAAAAGCGGGGGAGAAAACCTCCTTACAAAACATCTTTACAATTGAATATTTGATATTGAATTTTAACTGATACATTTTTATTCTCATGATTGTTGAAATCCCCTGCACGTTTCCGGACGGGCAGGGATTTCTTTATCTGGATATAAAAACAGCTCCTGAAATCAGAAGCTGAAAAAAATAAAAGTGCGGATAAAAGGACTTGAACCTTCACCGGGTTGCCCCGACTAGCACCTGAAGCTAGCGCGTCTGCCAATTCCGCCATATCCGCATATTGAATATTAAATTTTATTGAGTGCGGATAAGAGGACTTGAACCTCCACCGAGTTGCCCCGACTAGCACCTGAAGCTAGCGCGTCTGCCAATTCCGCCATATCCGCATTTTTATTTTTTTAAATGCTCTCTCGCACTCAACATGATATATTATATCACACTAATTCTGATTTGTCAAGTGTTTTTTCAAAATTTTTTTAATTTTTTTGAAAAAATATTTTTTTCTCAAAAAGCACTGGTAAAATGCATCAGAATATGTTATAATATAGATTACGCTATTAGAAAGGACTGAACTATAAAAATGATTTATCTGGATAATGCCGCAACAACCAAGCCGGCAGAATCTGTTATCCGCAGGGCAGGGGAGTGCCTGACTGAACATTTCGGCAATCCATCCTCTCTGCATAAATTCGGACTGAATGCCCAGCTCTGTATGGATGAGGCAAGAAAAATCATTTCCGGCTCGCTGGGTGCTGAACCGGATAATATACTTTTTACTTCCGGAGCAACGGAAAGCAGTAATCTTGCTTTGAGAGGTTCGGCTTCGGCCTACGGAAAACGAAAGAAGAAAATCATTACTTCCGCCGTGGAACATGCTTCTGTCCGGAGTACGCTTGATACGCTGGAACAGCAGGGCTTTGAAGTCATCCGGATTCTGCCGGATGAAAACGGCAGATTTCAGGCAGAGGATTTTATCAGAGCTGTCGATGAAAATACATTCTTAATCAGCATGATGCTTGTCGAAAACGAAACCGGAAGAATTCTGCCTGTTCCGGAAGTATTCCGGAGAGTACGGAAAAAATATCCGGATGTGATTCTGCATTGTGATGCTGTTCAGGCATATATGAAAATTCCGGTTAAGACAAAAGACTTACAGGCGGATTTGATTTCGCTCAGTGCGCACAAGATACACGGTATCAAGGGCGTGGGCGCATTATATATCCGGAAGGGAGTCCGTCTTACTCCTCTGCTGACCGGCGGAAAGCAGGAAAAATCAATCCGTCCGGGGACGGAATCCGTTCCGCTGATTGCCGGATTCGGAGAAGCTGTCCGCTTGATGCAGAATACCATTCCGGAACGTCTGGAAGCAGTACAGACCAAAAAAGACTATCTGCTGAATTTGCTGTCCAATATGCCTGAAATCAGCATCAACAGCGATACGGATAAAAATTACAGTTCGCCGTATATCTTGAACTTTTCCGTCAAAGGCATCCGTTCGGAAATTATGCTTCACTATCTGGAGCAGAAAGAAATTTATGTTTCGAGCGGTTCAGCATGTTCCAAAGGCGCAAAAAGCGGAGTCTTATCGGCATATCATGTGCCGGATAATCTTGCTGACTGCGCTGTCCGCGTGAGCTTCTCGGAAGAAACCAGCTTGCAGGAATTAGATACCCTTGTTCAGGCAATTGCAGAGGGTCAGAAAAATCTGATTCATAAAAAATAACAGGAGTCATTTTATCATGAATATTCGGAAACAGAATCTTGATAACGGCAATGCATTCGACTGGGGCAGAACGTCTCAGGATTATGCAAAATACCGTGATATTTATCCGGAAATCTTCTATCAGAAGATTCTGGAAAAAAACATCGGCACAGCCGGACAGAAAGTTCTTGATTTAGGAACGGGGACAGGTGTACTTCCGCGGAATCTGTATCAGTACGGCGCAGAATGGACAGGCATCGACATTTCAGAAAATCAGATTGCACAGGCGAAACTGTTATCGGAACAGCATCACATGAAGATAAACTTTCAGGCAGTTCCGGCGGAAAAAGCCGATTTTCCGGAAAATCATTTCGATGCCGTCACGGCATGTCAGTGTTTCTGGTATTTCAGTCCGGAAGTGCTCATGCCGGTTCTGAAAAGAATCCTGAAACCGGAGGGCAGATTACTGCTTCTCCAGATGGGATGGCTTCCGTTTGAAGATGAACTTGCACTTGCGAGTGAAAATCTGGTATTGAAATACAATCCGCAGTGGACGGGAGCAGGGGAGAAGCGACATCCTGTTTATGTAGATGAAAAAGTTCTGGAATATACAGAACTTGTCTCTCATGAAGAATTCGCCGTGCAAGTGCCGTTCACGCGCGAATCATGGCACGGCAGAATGAAAGCTTGCAGAGGAGTCGGTGCATCTCTGTCCGGAACAGCACTTGCTGACTGGGAACAGGAACATCTTGCTATGCTGAAGCAAAATGCCCCCGAACAGTTTGAAATTCTGCACTATATCGCAGTGGCAGAATTAAAAATTAAAAAATAATTCAGAAAGGATTTTATATCATCATGAAAGAAGTTATCTTAGTCAAATACGGAGAAATGGCACTCAAAGGCCAGAACAAATACAGCTTTGAGGATATTTTATTCAAGAATATCAAATTCCGGCTGAAACCCGTCGGAAAGTTCAAATATAGTTCGGCACAGTCCACTATCTATATTGAACCCGATGAGGAGAATATTGATTTGGATGAAGTTATCGAAAAATTAAAGAAAGTATTCGGCATTGCAGCCATCTGCCGTGCCTGCATCTGTGAAAAAGATTTTGCAGATATTCAGGAAAAGGCTGTCAGCTATCTGAAAGAAACCCTCGAAGATGCCAAGAGCTTTAAAGTCGAAGCTAAACGCGCTGATAAGAAATTCCCTATGAAATCTCCTGAAATCTGCATGGAACTGGGCGGTAAAATCTGTGAAGCCTTTCCGGAAATTTCTGTAGATGTTCACAATCCGGAAGTGACTGTCATTGTAGAAATCCGAGATACAAATGCCTATATTCATGCAGGACGCATTAAAGGTGCTGGCGGTCTGCCTGTGGGTTCGAGCGGAAAAGCACTGCTGTTGCTTTCAGGAGGCATTGACAGCCCTGTAGCAGGCTACATGATGGCTAAAAGGGGCATTCATATTTCAGCGATTCACTTTGTCAGCCCCCCTTATACATCCGACAGAGCCAGAATCAAGGTAGAACAGCTTTGTCAGAAATTAACGCCTTACTGCGGAGATATTCATTTCTACTGCGTTCCGTTCACGGAAATTCAGGAAGAACTCAAAAAAAGATGCCCTGAAGAATATTTCACTATCTTAATGCGCAGATTAATGATGATTATCGCACAAGAAATCGCTAAGAAAGAAGAAGCCCTTGCACTGGTAACAGGGGAGAGCGTCGGTCAGGTAGCCAGCCAGACACTACAGGCAATGGTCTGCACAGATGCCGTGTGCAACTGCCCTGTATTCCGTCCGCTTATCGGAATGGATAAGACAGAAATCATCGAGATTTCCAGAAAAATCGACACGTTTGATATTTCCGTTCAGCCGTATGAAGACTGCTGTACTGTATTCACGCCCCGTCATCCGAAAATCAGACCGCATCTCGAAGATGTCGAAAAAGCACAGGAAAAAGGCAATTTCGATAACATGATTGCAGAAGCTGTCGCCAATACGGAACTTAAAATTTTCAAACATGCGGATGCTTGACATTTGCTGTTTCCTATGCTATACTTATAGTAAGTAAATAAAATAACAGGTGGTGTATGCATGGCAGACGAAGAACAGTATGATAAATACAGCGCAGTCAGAGACGCTTTGCAGAAACAAGAGGAAGAACAGAAATCGAAACGCTCTGCCGGAAATTCTCATAAAAAGAAAACATCCGGCAAAAAAAGCAAATCCAAAAGGAAAAAGAAGAAAAAGCGCAGAACACTCAGTCAGAGAATCGCTGGTCTGTTTCCTCAGCAGGGTGACAGCGTTTTTGAAGTATTCCGGAAAATGACATTTCTGGCATCTTCTATGGTGTTTATCGTCTGCCTTGCGCTGATTGGCAAATATTTCTGGGAAAATCATCAGAATGCTATTGTTGCCGAAGAAACACAGCGAATTCATGACTCAGTAATAGAACCAGAACGAAAGCTTCCGAAAGAAACCACAGAATCCGGCGAAGAAACAGAAGAACGCTATGAACTTCTGGAGAGTGCCAAAAATCTGCTTGCGGTCAATAAAGACGTTGTCGGTTATATCAGCATTCCGAACGAGCCAAAAATCGCGTATCCGGTATTGCAGAGAAAAAATCCGGATGACGGCAATTATTATTATCTAGATAAAAATATCAATCTGGAATATGCCAGAGCCGGTTCTATCTTCATGGACTACCGGAATTATTTTGATGATATGGTGGAAAACCTCGACGAGGGCGGAAACCCTGACGGCACTTACAAACGGACGTTTGTAAATTCTCAGAATCTTGTTATTTACGGGCATAACATGCATGATTATTCCATGTTTGGTGCGCTGAAATATTATACCAACAATGAAACTTATTATGATACGCATCCGATTATTGAGCTGGAATCGAATTATATGAAATATCAGTACAAAGTATTCGGCATGATTATTGTTGACGTGGAAGACGAAACAGAAACCAAATTCGATTACTGGAATACTATTAACTTCAAAGACGAAACGGAATTCTATGATTATGTCAACGAAATCAAACGTCGTACTATCCGGCTGACAGATGTCGATATTCAGTACGGTGACCAGCTTCTGACATTATCAACCTGCAACAGCACGTTCACGGACGGACGCTTAGTTGTATTTGCACGTCTGCTCCGCGAAAATGAAGATTTGTACGAAGGCTGTACCAGTACAGCGAACCCCAATGTAAAGTGGTCAAACAGCTATTATAAATGGCACAAAAATGTCTATGACCCGGATGCAGAGTTTATTCCTTACGGATAAACTCTGTATCAAATTCAAATGAAAGAAGGATATCTCATGACTTCAAGAAGAAAAAAAATTATCACAGGTGTATTTTCCGCAGTTCTGCTGACAGCCGTTACTTCAGCATATTTATTCAGCACAGTAGGTGCAGAAGTAGCGGATGCCCCGGCAGAAAATCCCGCTGTTTCTGCTTCCGGCGAAAAAATCTCCAGCGAAACAGCAAATCTCACCATTGCACAAGGTCCTTTCGGAACTCCCAACGGCGAAAGCGGTATGTCAAAATCTATGCGCCAGTATAACGGCGATTCTGTCGGCTGGATTAAAATTCCCGGCACAAAAGTCAATAACCCTCTGGTACAGTGCGAAGACAATGATTTTTATTTATCCATAGGCTTCAATCATCAGCCTTACCGTGCCGGTACTGTCTTCATGGACTACCGGAATCTGTTCGGATTCGGTCAGGAAAACTGGTCAGATAATATCCTGCTGTACGGTCATAACATGGCCAATAACGAAATGTTTGGTTCTCTCAGAAGATACCGTCAGGATTTGACCTATTATCAAGACAATCAGTTTATCGAACTGGATTCCAATTATGAACATGCAACGTATGTTATCTGTGCTCTGCCTATCACATACGGCGGTGCGGATGCTGACTGGCGTTACTGGGATATGGAAGAATTCAAAGACGAAGAAGAATTCAATACTTATATGAAATATGCTCGTGACCAAAGTGTTACCAATATCACAAATGTGGATGTCAAATACGGTGATAAGCTCCTGACCCTTTCCACCTGTTATTCTGATGAGGATAACTCCAGATTCCTGGTTATTGCAAGGAAACTCCGCGAAGGCGAGACTGCCGAAACTTTTACAAAAACTTCTGAAGTTTCTGAAAATTCTTAATCTGAAAGAGGAAAACAGATATGCATTTTCATTTAAAAGCATTTCTCCTGTATTCATTATTATTCACAATCACCGGAAGGCTGAACCTTCCGGTGATTGCTGAAACAGGCGAAAAATTAAGCACTGTCGAAATCATCACTAATTCAGAAAATACTGAAAATACAGATTCTTCCGCCATATGGGAGAAAAAAACATTATCCGATTATGAGGATTTTTCTTTAATTTCCTATCAGACTGTCGAAATTTCCGAAAACAGAGAAGCTGTTCTTGTATCTGACAACAGCAGGGAAGATATTGTCATATCCAATGACCCGACACCTTCTGCTGTGAATGTGGAAGATGTTCCGCCGGGAAGCTTTGCTTTTACCACTTACGGCTGGGGGCATTGTGTCGGATTAAGTCAGAACGGCGCGAATTTTTATGCTATCTACGGCGGATGGAACTATCAGGATATTTTATTTCATTATTACCCCGGAACAGTTCTCAAAAATACCGAAACCGCTGAAACAGAAATGATTACCGTTCAGGGCGTTCCCGGAAATGCCCTCCAGCAGGTCGCCGAAATCGTAAACAGGGAAGTAGGCCCTTCTTTCAGTACCGAAGCCATCAAAGCACAGGCTGTAGCCGTTTATACTTACATCAAGTACTACAACAACGACGCTCATGACCTGAAAGGCAAGCCCAATCCTGCACAAAATATTATAGATGCCTGTGCATCCGTACTCGGTGAGGCTCTGTATTATAACGATACGTTCGCAATGACCATGTTCGGCGCATCCTGCGGAGACCTGACCGCCGACAGCAATGATATTTTCTCTATGAATATGCCGTATCTTCGCAGTGTTTCCAGCGATTACGATTCTCAATATGACCCGCATTACGGAGAAGTCAAATATTTCACGGCTGAAGAAGTCAGAAATATCATTCAGAATGCTTATCATATCACACTTTCTGATAATCCCGAAAACTGGATTCAGATTGTGGAAGGAAACGGCGGTTATGCAAGACAAGTTATCATCGACGGTCAGATGACTGTGCGCGGTGATGCATTCCGTTATGAGTTTGAGCTGAAATCTCCAAAGTTCGCTTATGTGTACGCTTCACCGAATGAATCTGAAGAAGTTGCTGAAGCTCCGCAGGAAATTCCAGAAGAAATTTCATCTTCGGAAGAAGAATTCGCAAATGCAGAAGAACAGCTTCCGGATAATATTCCATAAAAAATTAATCAGAACTGAGGCAATCAGCAAAATGACAAATCCGCACTCTGAAAGGTATATTTAAGGCACATTTTCAGAGTGCGCAGATTTTCGCCCTAAAACTTGCACAAAATTTATATTTGGCGTAAGTTTTAGGGCGAAAATCTGCCTCTTGACATTTTCCTTTATTTGTGATAGAATAAAAATTAAAGTACGCTATTTTATTCTATATTATTTTATCGCCAGAAAAAAGGAGAATGTTTATCATGGCACAACAGCATCACAATCGTGATATGGATATTGATGTCCCCGTTGAAAACGAATACGAAGAAGCAGAATCTGAATCCGCCATCTCCAGAATCGCTCCCATCTTTTTGATTGCCATTCTGATTGTTGCAATCATTGCTGTACTAGGATTCGGATTCGTGAACCTTGCAAAACGAAATCCCAGGAACAATACCAATTATATTCAGAACGAAATGCAGACTACTTCTACAACTGTCGCTACAACCGAAGAAGTTCTCGATTTAGTTACTACCGCCAGACATACAACTGCCAGCATTTCCACAACAACTACGATTTTTGAAGAAGATGATGATTTCTACGAAACAAAAAAATCAGAAAAATATCGCTATACTACGACTGCATCCAAATCCAGCGAATCCGAAACCATGACAACTGTCACAACTGTCGGCACGGATACCGAATCCGGCAGAAAATATACAAATACAGAAAGAGTCAGCACTCTGGAAACAGAAAAAACAACTACTGTTGTGACAGAACGTTCCGTATCGACGACACAGAGATATATCGAAACGGTCGTTACTACCAGAAAAACAGAAACCTTTCCGGTTGAAACACAAATTCCGGAAACTGCGCCTCCGCTTCCCGTCTATACTGAGCCAGAAGTGATTGAAACTTATCCGCCGGAAACTGCTCCGCCGATTGTCATCACCAATCCGCCTGAACCGGAAATTCCGGAAACCGCTCCCCCGCTTCCGGTCTATGTTGAGCCAGATGAGGAGTTATCAGCATGATTTATACAGAACAAACTAAAAAAGCCCTGAAGCTCTGCTTTGAAGCGCATAAAAATCAGGTCGATAAAAGCGGTCTTCCTTATGTATTCCATCCGTTTCACTTGGCCGAACAGATGACAACCGAAACAACAATCATCACTGCCCTGCTTCATGATGTTGTCGAAGATACTGATTATACGCTAGAAGATTTACAGAACATGGGATTTTCGGAAAGCATTATTGAAGCTGTTTCCCTGCTCACACATCCGAAAAGCGGATTTGATTATACAGAATATATTCTGAAAATCAAATCCAATCCGATTGCAAGAACGGTCAAGCTCGCGGATTTGCGCCATAACAGTGATTTATCAAGATTGGATAACATAGATGAAAAAATTCTGAAACGGTTTGAGAAATATCAGAATGCTATCCGGCTCTTAGAAGAATAATTAAAAAAACAGCTCTCTGAAAAGAGTGCTGTTTTTTTGTTGATTATGACGAAAACTAAAGTGTTTTCCTATTGGAGCAATTCAGCATTATGCACAAAACGGCGGTACAGAAAGGCACATTCTGCAATATCATCATGAATGATAAACCAGTCAAAATACTTCGATAAGATAATGAAATCATCAAGCCAGCCGTCAGTTTCGCTCAGAACTTTTGTAATTTCTTCCGGACAGCCTTCATAAACCCAGCCAGCTGATAAAATCAGAAAGTACTTCCCTGCTGTTTCCGGAATTTCGTTCCGGATTTCTTCCAGATAAGTTATCCAGTTACATGACCGGAGAAATCCTGCGATGCATTCACACTCCAGATTCTCCCGGAGATGCATATGATAATGCTCCAGCGGAATCACAGACGGTGTAAAATTCCGATAGTCGCAGAATATATAATAAAATTTTCTGATAACTTCATCATATTTGATTTTAGAATACTCACTGAATTTTGTTCTGTCGATGTTTTCTTCTTTGATAATTTCTTCTATTTCGTCACGAATCCAGTATCGTGAGGGTTTCTGCCATGTTCTTTCCTGCCATTCGGCTGATTTCCAGTCATTCATATTATTATTTTGCGCTCCGTTTCAGAAGAATCAAGTCATAAATGTTCCAGATACCATCCTGATTCATGTCCGCATCTCTCTGAATGTGAACTTCACGCTTATGCAGATAATCCTGCAATAATTTCACATCTTTGCCGTCAACAGCACCGTCAGCATTCAAATCCCCTTTCTGAACAGCTTCTGCCGGATAGATATTCTCGACAGTATACAGCAGAATTTCCTGTGCTGTACCGTTTTCAGCGGTAATTCTGACAGAGTAATCCCCTGCTGATGCCTGATTGATATCGCTCAGAGTGAGCGTTCTGCCGTCCGCGCCGGAAATTTCCTCACCGTCTTTCATCCACTGATAAGAAACGTTCTCCAGAGAAGTTACCGCCTGCATGGTATAATCCTGATGTTCTTTCAGAGATACTTTCTGATATGCTGAATATATCGGGAAAGTGGTATTCAGCGCACAGCCTTCGGCGATAAGTTCGCCCGTACCTTTCCAGCCGTCGCCCTCATCCTGAACAAAAATTCTGACTTTATCAAATACCGTTCCGGGCTGGATATTCATAGAGTTCATGGCAATCTTGAATTCTGCGAAATCTTCGCTTTTCTTAAAATCAAAACCAGTATGGTCTTCCCCTTTGGAATAATAGCACCATCCTGCGGACTGATAATAAATCCAGTAGGAATCGCCGTCATGTTCAAGCCGGAGATTCCAGACAGGTTTTTCCACATTGTGATGCACTTCTGCGCCAATATATAAATATTTATCATCTGCGGACATGTAGAGCTTGTTTTCTCCGGATTCGGCAATGAGATTCTGTTCTGTCCATTCCGATTTGCTGGAGCGGATGCCGTCGAAAATAAAAACATTTCCTGAAGTATACAAATCAGACTGATAAGTCGCTTTCTGTGCGCTGTCTTTTGTTTCAGTAATCTGGATTGTCCCCATCTTATTCGCACCGAGTGAAGCATTCCAGATATCCGGATTCGCAAACTGTACGGTTCTCAGATTGCCGTCCGGAATGTCCTGATTCCCGACAGAAAGTCTTAAATAAACATTCCACTCCCCTGCTTCGAGATTTCCGGGAACTTGAATTTCAAGATTTTCCTGAGAAGTCTTGCAGGAATACCATTCACGGGAATCAATATCAATATTTTGTACTGTGTAAATACCGTCTTTTTCGAGGATGATTTCAGCATTCTGCGGACGGATGGGATTTGCAAAGCCGGTATTCTCAACAGAAAAATCAAGATTGAAAGTGCTTCCCTGTTCAGCGGACTGATTCAGGTCACAGTCACGGACAACAAAGCGATAGCCTAAATGGTCGCGGATGAATTTGAATACTGTCTGTCCGTAATAGGCTGAATTATCCACACCGGAAACGTCATACTGTTCACTGAATGTATAATCCTGATACATGGTATAAATATTAGAATTGATATAGCTAAGATGAGTCTTATACATTTCCGGGATGGCGTTCTGTGGCTGCCATGTGTCATATTTTTTCGCCCAGTCCAGCGCACCGGAGAATTCACCGCCGTAGTAAGTTCTGACAGTTTGATTTCCGAGCCATGTTGTTTCGATTTCTCTGTTAGAATAAGTACCCAAATCGGAATCAGAACCCATATAGCCATCATTGTACAGACCCACTCTGGAAGCCTGAGTGAACGGTTCAGAAACCCAGTCCGCAAGGGCAGAAGTTTCAATACCAGCCCATTTTGCGAAGATATTTGGAGTTCTGACCGTGACCGGAATCTCCTGTGGGGTCATGTCAAGAACAGCATCCAGAAGCTTTGCTTTATACTCCAGAGAAGTATATTTTCCGCTGTGCTGTTCGCCCCATGCGCCGACAAATCCGGATTCTATATACATCAGAATATCTTTATAGTCTTCTAAAAAACCGTCTTCTTTGATTTGCTGAATGTGATAAAGCACCTGTTCAAAATTTCTTGGTTCGGGATTTGTTTTGCCGTTGGCATCATAACGGAATCTCAATGCCACGGTCGAACCATTTTTCCGACAGTTTTCAAGCGTTCCGCGCATGGCTGTAAAAAATTCCCTGTCAAGGTCATAGTCAATGCCTTCTACATAAGATGAGTTTCCTTCACTATCTGTTTCGGTAGTTCCGTTCGCACCGGATGAAAATGCTCCGATATCGACAAACATCAGCACTAGATTTCCGGAAGGATTCTGTACAGAGGTTTCTCTGGGGGCGCATTTATACCATAAAGTCGTGGTATAGCCTGCACCAGGATTGTTGATTGTTTCTGTCGATTCCTGATAGTTTATGCCGGAATCCGTCATTGTACTGATTTTATCTTCTGCAACGGATGCGACAGGAATCACTGACAGTATCATTGCAGAACCAATGGCCAGAGATGTCAGATTTTTCAAAAACATATAGCATTCTCTCCTTTTATAAAATATCTTGTATTCTTATTTTAGCACATTTTCACAAAATTTGCAATAGCATTTAAAATATTGTCAGATTAGCTCTTGCAATTTCCGGCGGTTTCTGATATAATAAAAATAGTTCGCGTATTCGTGATTCCGTCACGGATTTGTCGAAAACCTGCACGTTTTGTCTGTACTATTTGTTTATAATGCGAATAGCAAAAAACCTGTCATTTATGGTATAATGAATGTGATTTAAATCTTAACAGAAAGAAGCTGAAAGAATTGTCAAGTCAAACATCCAAAAACAGCAGTCAGAAAAAGGGCGGTAAAAAATTCCCGATGGATTCGGAAGTTACCAGAGTTGTTCTGATTTTTCTTCTTCTCCTGGTGATTGTCGCACTTCTGGTAGCGGCTTTTATGAGTCTGGGGCACGGTGCGGAAAATACCAATCCGAATAATGTATATCAGATAACACTTCCTCCGGATGAAAATAATGTCGTTGCGGAACAGCCTGCAACTACAGCAGATCCCAATCACGGCAATACCGAAACAGAAGCCATTCCAGCAGAAGTGCTTGACCCGTCTCTGGTAACAACAGAAAGTGTTACATATATCGAAACTGCTCCGGCTGTGGAAACAGCTCCCGGTGCTGAAACAGCTTTGACTGCTCCTGACGGCGCAGTGGATGCACCTATGACACAGTATACAACTACAGGCGCAAGACCAGACAGCCCGACTCCGGTATATATTGCAACAACAGACCCTTATTCCGGAATTGCAACACTTGCGCCTCCACTGACAACTGCCGGAACAGGAACAGACCTGACAGGCAATCCGACCACTGTCACAACAACAGTCGCACAGAATACACCCGGTGACGGCACTATCACAAACACAAACTATGTTGTTTCCCTGAGTGGTTCTGCAAGCATCTACTCCAGCCCGAACGGAAGCTCCAACGGAACAGTCGGTGTAAACGGTTCATTCACAATTGTGCAGGAAATGACAGATACCGCAGGTGTAAAATGGGGCAAGCTCAAATCCGGTGCAGGATGGGTAAGACTCAACTGACAGTTATATCATTCAAAAATAAAAGCTCCTCGCCGTGAGGAGCTTTTTTATTTCAGGATTCTGTATTGACTGTAATTGTGCCATCTGTGTTATTGACGATAATTGTATATTTTTCATAGCACTTAAAGCTGACTTCATTCTTGGCAGTGTCGTTTGTGATGGAAGCTTCTTCAATATTGGCATCAGCCAGATTATGCAGATAATTGAAAACTTCAAGCGAACGGTTTCCGGGGTCTTTCTGTTTGTAGTTATCCGTTTCGAGAAAGTCTTCGATTTTTTTGTAAATACCTGCATATTCAGCTTCTTCGGCAGTGCTGGCATCTTCATCAGCGGATGTACTTGCTTCTGATTCAGAAGTTTCTGATTCAGTTTCTGACTGTGCCTGTTCTGTTTCCGTAACAGATTCTGTTTCGGGAGCAGAAGTTTCTGATTCGGTCGTGACAGCTTCAGTTTCGCCCTGCGTTTCTGCCATTGTTTCAGCGGAAACAGATTCGCCCTTGACAGCCTTTTCCAGTGTGTCGGCATCAAATAAATCAGATTTTTCATAAGTGATGACTAATTTCTTATAGCCATCCGGATAGTCTTTGCTGTTCAGAGCAGTTTCAAAGTATCTGCCTTCGCTGACGGTGAGCTTATCATTTTCAAGATGCTTGATTTGATATAATCTGTAGTCGCATTCCTGTACGGAATAAGATTTTCCGTCGGTACTCTGCACAGTGCCGGAACTATCTTCTTTCAGGAGATAACGGTTTCCGTCGCTGGAATGAAATACAAATTCATCATTGTAAGACCATACGCCTACAGTTTCACTGAACGGGACAGCATCAGCTTCAGTCGTGTCTGTTTTTTCTGTCTGGACAGCACTGGTTTCTGAGGGAGTGCCGTCGCCCTGGTCACTGCATCCGGTTATCATCAGTGCGCTGAGACAGAAAGCCATTATCAGAAATAATTTTCGTTTCATAGTAGTTCTCCTTTATGGAATTGATTCTATATTTTTATATCTGAATTATAGCACAGTTTTTTTGAAATGTCAAGTTTCAGGAATGCTTTTCCGGCAGGAGTGCATATTTCTGACCGTTTTTCAAAGTCACGCACACAAGCGTATCACCTGTTTGTGTGTTTTTCCATTCCAGGAACTTCATGCACCATTGGTATTCGTTTTCGTCAGTACACTTGATAAAATAGGGTGCTTTGCCGGAATCCGGCAGTTTTCCGGCGCATTCCAGAAAATCAAGCTGATATTTATCATTCAGCAGGCAGTCATAATCAGAATTTTTCCAGAAGATGTTTCCCATGCCGTGAAAGAACAGAAACATAAATCCCACCGTGGAAACAACCCACGGAACAAGCAGATGCGGTTCCAGTATCAGATACATTCTGACAGTCAGCAAATCCGCCAGATTGACTGCATTCAGCACAACAGAAATTATCAGTGCAAGATACAGCAACAGCATAAAACTATATCTTCTGTCTTTGATATATTCCAGAAGGATTTCTTTCTGTCTGTCCTGAAGCCATAACTGATAGTTCTCCATAAGGTCACTTCTCTCTTACGTAAATATTATTTACATTATGATAGCATGATTTATTTGTTTTGTCAATCTGTATTTTTCACAAAAAATACATTGACATAAATTTGATTTTATGCTAAAATATAAAATATATGAAAACAGAAAGAAGGATTTTTTTATGACTAACATTACAGAAGATATTTTCTATATCGGCGTGAATGACCATGATATTGACCTGTTCGAGGGTCAGTATACTGTTCCGAACGGTATGGCTTATAACTCCTATGTCATTCTGGATGAGAAAATTGCTGTGTTTGATACCGTGGACGGCAATTTCAAAAAAGAATGGCTTGCCAATCTGAAAGAAGCTCTCGGAGACAGAACACCCGATTATCTGATAATTCAGCATATGGAGCCTGACCATTCTGCCAATATTATGGCTTTTCTGGAAGAATATCCTGAAACGATTGCTGTCGGCAATGCCAAAACTTTCAAGATGCTCTCTGAATACTTCGAGCAGTTAGACCTCGGCGACAGAAAACTGACTGTTACGGACAGACAGACACTTTCCCTCGGCAGACATGAACTGAAATTTATCTTTGCACCTATGGTTCACTGGCCGGAAGTAATGCTGACTTATGACAGCACGGATAAAGTACTGTTCTCAGCGGATGCATTCGGCAAGTTCGGCGCACTCGACATTGAAGAAGACTGGGCTTGCGAAGCCAGAAGATATTATTTCGGCATTGTCGGAAAATTCGGCGCACAGGTGCAGGCTGTCCTGAAAAAGGCTTCTGCACTGGATATTCAGACTATCTGTGCTCTGCATGGTCCTGTTCTGAAAGAAAATCTCAGCTATTATCTGGATTTATACAATACATGGTCTTCTTACAGCGCAGAATCCGAAGGAATTATGATTGCTTATACTTCCGTATATGGAAATACGAAAAAAGCTGTTCAGCTTCTCGCCGAAAAGCTCACAGAAAAAGGCTGTCCGAAAGTTGTTGTTTGCGACCTCGCCCGTGAAGATATGGCCGAAGCTGTGGAAGATGCTTTCCGCTATGGAAAATTAGTTCTTGCGACAACTACTTATAACGGCGATATTTTCCCGTTCATGAGGACTTTTATCGAATCCCTGACAGAAAGAAACTATCAGAACAGAACGCTCGGCATTATCGAAAACGGCTCATGGGCATCTACCGCCGGAAAAGTCATGAAATCCATGTTTGAGAAGTCTAAAAATATCACTTGGCTGGAAAATTCTGTTCAGATTACAGCATCCGTCAAATCTGATAACCTGCTCCAGATTGATGCCATGGCTGAGGAACTCTGCAAATGATTCCGGAACAGTTCAGAAAAGCCGTCACATTCAGCTATGATGACGGCAATACACAGGATATCCGGCTTGTGGAGCTGTTTAATCAGTATCATGTGAAATGCACGTTCAATCTGAATTCTGGCTTGGATAATTCCGAAAAATGGCTTTATAAAGATACACCCGTCAGACGGCTGAATCTCTCGGAATATGCTGATTTATATCAAGGTCATGAAATCGCTGTTCACGGAAGCCGGCATCTCAACATGAACGAACTCGATTCCCCTGCCCTGCATGAGGAAATTTTCTCTGACAGAGACAAGCTTTTTGAAATCTTCGGGAAAATACCTGTCGGAATGGTCTACCCTTACGGATGCTATAACCAGTCTGTCATAGAAATGATAAAGAAAGCCGGTCTGCAATACGGCAGAACCGTCAATGACAATCACAGTTTTCAACGGCAGGAAAATCTTCTGCTATTCAAGCCGACCTGTCATCATGATGATGATGCTTTATTCGACCTTGCAGATAAATTTCTTGCTTCGGATTCTGATGAAATCCAGATTTTCTATATCTGGGGGCACAGCTATGAATTCGACGGAAATCACAACTGGGACAGAATGGAACAGCTTCTTGATAAAATCGCCGGAAAACCAGATATCTTCTACGGCACGAATGCAGAAATTTTATTATAATCAAAAAAAGAGCGTTCCCGAAAGAACGCTCTTTGACAGACTGAAACCGCCGGAAATTTCCGGCGGTTTTGTAATTATTTTTCATCATAGATGGTTTCAAATTCATCAAGAATCTGACTGAACATTTCGACAGCACTGTCGAAAGCATCTGTTTTTGTCATATCCACACCGGCAACTTTAAGAGAATCAATCGGATTCTTCTTTGTGCCGAGTTTCAGGAATGCAAAATAATCTTCCAGCGCGCCCGGTTCATGATTCCGGATTCGCTTGACGATATGGCTTGCTGCTGTCAGGCCGACTGCATATTTATATACATAGAAATTATAATAAAAATGCGGTACTCTCATCCATTCCATAGCGATTTCTTTATCAAGAACAACTTCACCGCCGAAGTATTTTTCATTCAGAGCATAGTATTTCTGACAGAGCAGTTCAGCGGTCAGAATTTCGCCCTGTTCGGAAAGCTCGTGGGTAATTTTCTCGAATTCGGCGAACATGATTTGTCTGTAGATAGTGCCTTTATATAATTCGAGCAGATGATTCAGGATAGAAAGCTTTTCTTCCCGGCTCTGGGAATGTTCAAGTCTGTAGTAAGCAAGCACAAGTTCATTGACGGTAGAGGGCACTTCTGCCACAAAGATAGTATAATCCGCATACTGCAAGGGATTATTGTTTCTGGTGAAATAGCTGTGCATGGAATGACCGGACTCATGCGCCAAGGTGGAAACATCATCTTCTGTATTCTGGAAATTCAATAAAATGAAAGGATTTGTCGTTGCGCATCCGCCGGAGAATGCTCCACCGGTTTTGCCTTCATTGGGCAAAACGTCAACCCATCTGTCAGCATAGCCCTTCCGGAGAATGTCAGCATATTCCTTTCCGAAGATTTCCACAGCGGAAAGCACTTCTTCCACGGCTTCCGGATAGGTATACTCTTTTCTGGAATCCGGAAGCATAGGCAGATAGATATCATAGATATGCATCTCTTTCAGGCCGAGTACTTTTTTCTTGAGCCTGTAATATCTGAATAAGACATCCAGATGACCGGAAATACTTTCGATAATATTATTATAGATTTCCGGAGTGACATAATCAGCAAACAGCGACATCTGCAATGCAGAATCGAAATTCCGGACTTTAGCAATCACCTTTTCTGCTTCGAGCTGTCCGGCATACAGACCGGCGAATGTGTTTTCATGCCCCTGATAGGCCGAATACAGCGTCTTGAATGCCAGCTTTCTGACAAGTCTGTCAGGAGAACGCAGAAAGACAACATAATTTGTATCTGTCAGTTCAGCAGGTTCGCCTTCCTCGTCGAAAATTGTACCGAATTTCAAATCCGCAGAAGTCAGTGCTTCATAGACATCCGAAGCAGTTTCGCGTTCTTTCTGAAAAGAGGCCAGAAGTTTTTCTTCGGCTTTGGAAAGCGTGTGTGGCTGATAGCGGAAAGCATCCCGGAGCAGAATTTCATATTCCCTGAGGTCTTCGCTTTCGTTCAGGAATGTGTCAAGCTGTTCGGATTTGAGCGAAAGCAAATCCGTATCGAAAAAGGCAGTTGCTTCGGAAAAAGCTGTCAGAAGGTTCTGTGCCTGACCCATTAATTTTTTAGCTTCCGGATTTGAAGTATCTTCGGAATATTTCAGATGTGCGTAAGTGTAAACGCGGTTGACCTGTTCGCCTGTTTCGGTAATCTGCTTGACAGTCTGATACAGAAAATCAGCCGATTTGAGCATGTTCTTTTCCAGTTCCGGAAACAGCCGGAAAGAGCTTTCAGCCCTCTGATAGGCTTCTTCCCAGTCCTGAACACTCTTGTATATTGTGGACAAGTCCCATTTGTTCTGTTCTTCGATTTCGTTTCGTTTCATGTGCATGATTCCTTTCGTGATGATAGTTTATTTTATAGTATATCACAAATTAAAAGAAAATGCAAATTTTTTTATTTCAACAGTTCTTTTTTCAGGCTGACAAAATCAAAAATATTCGTGATACCGTCCTGATTCATATCAGAAACAGCATACTGTTCCTGTGAAAATGTTTCCCTGGCTGACAGATATTTCTGCATCAGAACAGCATCCAGAATGGTAATGCTTCCGTCAAGATTTACGTCACCGGGCAGAAGTTTTGCTTCTTCTTCTGTGGAAGGCTGAGTTTGGGAAATTTCTGCAAGACTGGGCTGACCGTCGCCCCACCATGCCCAGACATTGCCCTGCCGATACTGGTCAACACGCTGGTCTCCCGTCCATGTGAAGACGTTATCATACAAATGTCCTTCTTCATAGTACCATCTGGCAAGAGCAATGATTTCATCCGGATAGTTTTTATAATAGCCGTCATCTTCGCCGGTATAGGTTGCCCAGCCTGTGTTGAAGCCTTTCAGCGCACCTCTGACAACCTGATAGCCTGATAAGCCTTCTTCTGTCATGCCGACATGCACGAAATGCAGAATCTTTCTGATACCCATGTGGTCAGAGATAATTGCATCATAGAAAGTCGATTCTGAAAGCGAATACTGATACATTTCGGGAACGTCTTCTTCTTTCATGAAAGTCGGGTCAGCATCTGCAAAAGCTGTGACAGCCGTCTGTAATGTACCGTAGGCATGAGCGGAACTGACACCGAATCCCTGTGACTGTGCGGTTTCGATATCTGCGCCGTCGCCGTTTCCGCCGAGTGTGGATTCTCTCGTGCCGATTCCCAGAAACAGAGCGTAAACCATTTCACGGTTATCCTGTCCGAGCCGGACAGAAATCAAATCCCAGTGCTCGTCGATTTCTTTAAAGAGCGCATATTTGACCTCCTGAACACTCATGGTATGATTGATAGCTCTGATTTCTGCTGTAGAAGCATCTGCCGGCGTATTTCTTTCACCATAATTGAACGGATTGCCCACCCCTTCGGACTGCACGTCTCTGGAAGCGTCATGCGCTATATCGGTACTGTCTGCAAAAACAGGCAGTGTCTGCACGGCAAACACTGCACTCAGCAGAACAGCAGAAAGTTTTACTGCAAGTTTTTTTCTGATGTTCATAATAATTCTCCTTAGTAAGTTTAATTATACATGATAGATTCTGTTTCCGAGCAGACGCTGTTCAAACTCATCATGAGGCAATGGCTTGTCAAACAGAAATCCCTGTGCCATATTGCACTGAATATTTCTGAGAAAATTAGCCTGTTCTTGGGTTTCGACACCTTCGGAAATGATTTCTAGCTGTAAATCTCGAATCATATGTACAATATTTTCAATTACGATTCTGTCACATACACAGTCAGGGGCTGTGACGGCGATTTTATCAACAAAGGATTTATCCAGCTTGATGATGTCCATATGGAATTCACGGAGCATGTTAAGAGAAGAAAAGCCTGTTCCGAAGTCATCTATCGAAGTGCATATACCATAATCACGCATTTTCTGCAAAAACGAAAGCATAGCGTCATGATTGCTTGCACCGGACATTTCCGTCAGTTCAATTTCGATATACCGGCTTTCGATTTCATATTTCTGCATGATAGCAAGAATTTCGTCTGCAAGCCAAGGATTTCTTAGATGCTGCTGAGAAAAATTCACAGAAATGCGGACAGGTTCTATTCCGGCATCCAGCCAGCGTCGCAAATCGGAACAAACTTTTTCAAATATGTAAAAATCAAGATTGCAGACAGTGCCTTCCCGTTCCAGAACGGGAACGAATTCCATGGGGGGAATAATTTTTCCCTGATGACACCATCTGGCAAGGGCTTCACATCCGCACAGTTCCCGTGTTCTGAGTACGACTTTCGGCTGATAGTAAACCAGAAATTCACCGTCTGCGAGAGATTTCGGAAATAACTGGGAAATCTGTTTTTCATGCATAATTTTTTCCATCATATAGGGGGCATACCAGAGCTGGTCAATGCCCTTTCCGGAATGCTTGACTTCATTTAGGGCAATTGTGGCAAAATCCAGCGCATTTCCGATATTATCATCAGGCATAATCTGATAGATGCCGATATTGGCAGAAATCCGGTAAGTTCTCTGGCTGTTGGCATAATCCACTGTAATGGGGATTTCCTGAAGAAATTTCAGAAACAGTTCTGTTCTTTCTTTTCTGATAAGCGCAAAAAAATTATCTCCTCCGGGACGGGCAACCTGTTCTCCGGGAAGCAGGAAGCCTTGCAGAGTATGACAATATTTAATTAAAATTTCGTCGCCCTTTGCATGGCCGGCATTCCTGTTGATATATTTAAAGTTTTTGAGATTCATGAACAGAGCGTCATAGTCTGCAAGTTTTTTCTGTTTTTCCAGTTCTGTGCCGTATACTGTGATACCGCGGGTATTCAGGGCACTCGTCATGAAATCACAGTTATTTGCTTTGGAGAGCAGATATCCCATCCGGGCACGTCCGAGCCGGACAGACAGATTTTCCATGACAAAATGAATATCTTTTTTCTCCTGTTCACTCCATTCGTATCCTCTTACAGGTGCAGTATTTAGAATACAAGTACCTTCTTCAGCAGTAACGAACGGAATACACCATATTTTGTGGGAATCATAATCTGTTCTGTAGATTTCTGAACTGATATGTTTTCCATTTGGTACAAGCGGATTGCACGGTACATCAAGCTGAACTGACAGATAACCGATATGCATTTCTTCTGCAAAACTGCTGATTTCTTTTCCAATCGTCTTGCTCAGCACTTCTGCTGATTGATAATAGCCGTTAATTGCATGAATAAACGCGGAATAGCTTTCCTGGCAGATGCTTTG
This sequence comes from Ruminococcus sp., assembly GCA_015066975.1. GTDB lineage: Bacteria > Bacillota > Clostridia > Oscillospirales > Ruminococcaceae > UBA3855. The sequence continues at coordinate 26,480 of SVNI01000011.1, forward strand.
ATATCCGGTTTTTTTATAGTGTTTTTCGTTCAAACTGCATACCCCCATACTTGCTCATAAAATCATCATTCTTCTTCTAGCATATTGATTTTTCTATATTTTATCACATAATTATGAATATGTCAAGATATTTTTTTATTTTTACAATGTATTAACTGACTTCATGCATTAAATTTTTTGGAAAAACACTTGACAAATCTGATTTTCTATAGTATAATATATACATATCAGTTTAAATGCGACGATGGGAAAAAAGTTTTAGATTTCTGTTTACAGCGAGCTGTCGGACGGTGTGAGACAGCATCAGAACTGAAGCACAGCTCCTCCCTGAGCAGATGCGCTGAATTTTCAGTAAGTGCATTCGGGTGCTCCCGTTACAGAGATATGTATTTATTTTTATAGATACAGAAAAGTGGGTATGAATTTTTTCATATCAAAAAGAGTGGTACCGCGGAGTGACCCTTCGTCTCTTTTATGTCATCAGATTATGACATGAAAGAGTTTTTTTATGTTTATTTTTAAGAAAGGCGGATTATTATCATGAAAAATTATCAGAAATACACAAGACAGTACTTCCCTGTCAAAGATGCCCCTATGAGATGGACAAAAAAAGAATATATCGAAAAAGCCCCTGCATGGTGCAGCGTTGACCTGCGCGACGGCAATCAGGCATTAATCATTCCCATGAGTCTCGAAGAAAAACTCGAATTCTTCAAATTATTAGTAAAAATCGGCTTTAAAGAAATCGAAGTCGGCTTCCCGGCTGCTTCCGAAACAGAATATGAGTTCTGCCGTGCGCTGATTGAACAGAATCTCATTCCGGATGATGTTACCATTCAGGTGCTGACACAGTCTCGTGAACACATTATTGCAAAAACTTTTGAAGCACTCAAAGGCTGTAAACATGCGATTGTGCATCTGTATAATTCTACCTCTGTGGCACAGCGTGAACAGGTATTCCGCAAGAGCAAACAGGAAATTATTGATATTGCTGTCTTCGGTGCAAAGCTCTGCAAAGAATACAGAGAAAAAACTCCCGGAAATTTTCAGTTTGAATACTCCCCCGAAAGCTTTACCGGAACAGAACCTGAATTCGCTGCCGAAATCTGCAACGCTGTGATTGACATCTGGCAGCCGTCTGAAAATGATAAAGTCATCATCAATCTGCCTGTTACAGTATCCCACTCCATGCCACATATCTATGCAAATCAGGTCGAATACATGAACGACCACCTGAACAGCAGAGAAAATCTGATTATTTCCCTGCACCCGCATAATGACCGTGGCTGTGCCGTTGCTGATACCGAACTTGGCCTGCTCGCCGGCGGTGACCGTGTAGAAGGCACTCTGTTCGGAAACGGCGAAAGAACCGGAAACGTTGATATTGTTACCCTCGGTATGAATATGTTCTCTCAGGGTGTTGACCCGGAACTTGATTTCTCCAATATGCCCGAACTTACTGAACTCTACGAGCGTGTCACCAGAATGCAGGTCTATGACCGTCAGCCTTACAGCGGAAAACTTGTCTTTGCAGCGTTCAGCGGTTCACATCAGGATGCTATCGCAAAGGGTATGAAATTCCGTGAAGAAAATGACCCGAATCACTGGAATGTGCCCTATCTCCCCATTGACCCGACTGATGTCGGCAGAGTTTATGAAGCAGACGTTATCAGAATCAACAGCCAGTCCGGAAAGGGCGGTATCGGCTATCTGCTCGAAACACAGTACGGGCTTGACCTGCCGAAAGCTATGCGTGAAGAATTCGGCTATATTGTCAAGGGCATTTCTGACCATGCTCACAAAGAACTTCTTCCGGATGAAGTTCATGAAATTTTCCTGAACACTTACGTCAATATCAGAAAGCCTCTGGAATATCAGGAAATTCACTATGTTCAGAAAAACAATGACCAGACATTCATTCAGGCCTCTCTCTCTCTCACCAAGAACGGCGAAGCTTACACACTCAAATCTGACGGCGCAAGCGGAAGACTGGACGCTGTCAGCAACGCATTGAAAGCTTTCACAGGTGTGAAGTTCACTGTACAGACCTATAATGAACATGCACTGACAGCAACTTCCGAATCCGAAGCCGCTGCCTATGTTTCCATCAAGGTGGAAGACAACATTTTCTGGGGTGTCGGCATCAAGAAAGATATTTCCGAAGCTTCTGTTGCTGCACTGTTCAGTGCGCTGAACAGATACCTCTCTGACAAGAAATAATCGAAAGGACTGCTGATTCATGATAACAAGCATTCATCTGCAAGGCACATGGCAGTTTTTCGCTGATGAAGATAAAAAATATTCCAGTCCGCCGGAAGTCTTTTCTGATACGGTACAGCTTCCCGGCACGACGGCGACAAATCACAAAGGGAATTATAATTCCGGACGCGAAACGGGATGCCTGACGGAATTATACCCCTATTCCGGAAATGCGTGGTTTCAGAAAGAAATCCGCATTCCGGAACAATTCCGGAACAAGAAAGCAGAATTATTTTTAGAACGTACCCGCATTACAAAATTATGGATTAATCATAATTATATCGGCTCTTATAACAGCTTATGCACACCTCACAGCTATGATATTTCTGCCTATTCCGGAAAGGAAAAAATTCTGATTACTGTCTGTGTCGATAATTCCGACTATCCGACAAAGGGCGGACACATGACCTCACCCGATACCCAAACCAACTGGAACGGCATCACAGGTGAAATATCCCTCCGCTTCTATGATACAAACAATATCCGGAACGTGAAAGTTTCTGTCGATATGCAGAAACGGGAAGTCACATTTCATTTTCTGACAGGCGGTTCATTTGACTGGATGCAGGCCAAGGGCGAATGGTTCGATATCAACGGAAAAATTCAGGATATTATTCCGCAGACTCTGGAAGTTCTGCATCAGGATAAACAACATGCACAGGCAGTTTTCAAACTAAGCGACAATGCGCCTGTCTGGGATGAGTATCATCCGGTATTATGCCGTCTGAATCTGCATCCGGCTGACAGTGCGGACAATACAGAAATCTGTTTCGGCCTGACGGATTTCAGAGCCGACGGTCTGGAATTCAAGAGCCACGGCAGACCTGTCTTTCTGAGAGGCAAGCACGACGGCTTGATTTTCCCTCTGACCGGATATGCGCCGACAACTGTCGAAGAATGGCTGAAAGTTCTGCAAATCTCGAAATCTTATGGAATCAATCACTACAGATTCCATACCTGCTGTCCGCCGGATGCGGCTTTCACAGCGGCTGACCTGCTGGGTGTGTATTTTGAACCGGAAATTCCGTTCTGGGGAACGCTTCAAGCTCCCGGCGAAGAAGGCTTCAACGAAACAGAGCAGAATTATTTAATTTCCGAAGGCAGAAGAATTCTTGATACTTTCGGGAATCATCCGTCATTCTGCATGTTCTCGCTGGGTAATGAACTCTGGGGAAATCCGCGGAGAATGGGCGAAATTATCGCCGATTACAAAAAATCTGAAAAAAGAATTCTGTTCACACAGGGAAGCAATAACTTCCAGCATTTCCCGAACATCCAGCCGGAAGAAGATTTCTTTGTTGGTGTGAGACTGAGCCATGACAGACTGATTCGAGGTTCTTATGGTTCGTGTGATATGCCTTACGGACATGTACAGGCGGACAGACCTTCGACAGTGCATTGCTATGACAATCAGATTATCCCGGATGCTTCTGCTCTGGATACAGAAACCAGCAATGCCCCCCAGGAAATCGAAATTCAGTATGGTACAGGTGTAAAAAAAGTCAAAGTCGGACAGAAAGTTGACGGCCTGATACCAGATAAGCCCGTTATCACACACGAAATCGGACAATACTGCACCTATCCGGATTTCAGTGAAATTGAAAAATATACAGGTGTTCTGCAAGCCCGGAATTTTGAAATCTTTAAAGAACGTCTCGAAAAAGCCGGCATGTCAGATTTGGCACAGGATTTCTTCACCTGTTCCGGACAGCTCGCAGTGCAGTGCTATAAAGAAGAATTAGAATCGGCACTCCGGTCGAAATATATTTCCGGATTCCAGATTCTGGATATTCAGGATTTTTCCGGACAGGGCACAGCACTGGTCGGGATTCTGGATGCATTCATGGACAGCAAGAAACTGATTTCCAAAAAAGAATGGCGCGGATTCTGTTCAGATTCTGTCATTCTGGGACAGTTCCCGGATTATATTCTGACAAACAAACTGCACATGAAAGTTTCACTCCGGCATTATTCGCCTGTTCCGGTTACAGAACCGCTTCAGTATGTCATCCGGATTGGAAACACCATCATTACAGAAGGTGAAATTCCGGTGAATGTTCATGGGCAAGGTTTATTTGACCTCGGTGAAATCAGCCTTGACCTGAAGCCGGCATCACATGTGCATAAAATCAAAGTGACTTTAAGTCTTCCGCATACAGAAAACTGCTATTGGCTGTGGCAGTTCCCGGCAAAACCCATGCCGAAGCTGGAAAGCACAGAAACACTCTGCATCACGTCCAATAAGACTGAAATGCTGTTCATGCTCAAACAGGGTAAGAATGTGCTGTACTTTCCGAATCATATCAGAAACAGCATTGTGGGGACATATTGTACTGATTTCTGGTGTTATCCTATGTTCCGTGATATTTCCCTGAGCATGGGAAAAACCACTCCTGTCGGAACGCTTGGCCTGAACATTCATAAGCATCATCAGGCACTTGGAAAGTTTCGCTGTGAAAGATGGTCAACTCCTCCATGGTATGATATTGTCATGCATTCTGACTGTGCTGTTCTGGATGGTCTGAAAATTCATCCGATTGTGCAGATGATTGACAATTTCGACAGAAATCACAAGTTAGGCATTCTGTTTGAATGCAATGTCGGTGAAGGAAAACTTCTGGTCTGCACAACAAGGCTTTCTGAAATTGCAGACAGGCCGGAAACCGCGCAGTTTGCACAGAGTATCGTTGATTATGCTTCTTCGGAAGCCTTCTTCCCGAAAGAATCTCTCACGTTCCAGCAATTGGAAAGCATTCTGTAATATTGCAAGTAAAAAGCACTGTATCAGTAAGATACAGTGCTTTTTTTAATATTCCAGTGAATGTGGATTTTTTTCAGTATGCTGATGCCGTCTGTGCCGGATAAAATCCCGGAAGCGTTTCGGCTGAGGAAGTACAAATTCTATGACAGCGCAGTATTTATCTACGATTGTAATCAGATACGTTTCGGCATATCTGGGGAATGCAAATGTCATGGGAAACATATGATTTTCTATCATATCGCGTTCCTTATCGTTGAGCTTGAGTAATTTCTGCGCATTTTCCAGAGCGATTTCCGGATGATGCTTGCTGTGGCGGACAGCAGGTTTCCGGCTGGTATAGGCTTTTGTATCATAGAAATACAAATCATGCAGAAGTCCGGCTCTTGCGGCGGATACGGCATCCAGACGGAACAGACGGCATAATTTATAATTATAATACGAAACGTTCAGGCAGTGCTGAAATCTGGTTGTCATGATATGATGCCGGAAGTTTTTCAGTTTCTGTACTTCTTCCGACTCCAGCAAATCGGCAATTACTGCATAATATTCCGATTCTGTCAGATTTTTGTGTGAACCTGTTGCTTTCAGATTCTGCATAAGGCCTCGACTTCCTTTCTGGATGTCTAAAACATCCACTGACTATATTATAGCCTTTTTCAGTTGGTTTGTCAAGAAAAGTCTGAAAATTTTCCTGTTATAGCTCAGGCAACTATCTGTTCACCGGTTTTCAGGCTGACGAGTTTTTCTTTCCAGTATTCTCCGTAAGGCAGAGACTCCTGCGAACTGATGCGCAGTGCTTCACGGTTTTCCAGTACTTCATGAATAATCACGCCGTCATCTGCCAAGCGGTCATTTTTCCAGATGGTATGCAGAGAGCTGTCAACAGCAGTGATACCTGTCCCGGAAGCGATGTATAAAACATCCTGATAGATAAAAAAATATCCGAAATATAAGCTGACTTCCATAGAAATAGAAGCAAATGTTTCCAGATTCACAAACATGACAGAATGCCCTGACCCAATGCACAGATACTTTCCGAAGATGCAGGCTTTGTCAAAATAATCCGAAATATCATTTACTTCTGCTGTCAGATAGGGAATGCCGTTCTTGCTGACAAAATATTTCTTTCCGTTTCCGAACGTCACAGTCTGAATTACCGGCAAATCCAGTTCATTATCATTTTGTTCAAAATTTTCAGTGAGCTGATACTCTGACATAATATTATCCTTTCTTGCTGTGAATTTTGCTTTGCCTGTATATTATAGCATGGATTTTATGAAAAGTCAAGTTAAAAGCAAAGAATTCTGATTCTGAAAAATACCGCTTGACATGAAATCTGTTTTCGTGTATAATAAAATTATGCAAAGCTGATAATTTAGGAATAAAAAAGGGGGTCGCCCATGAGATACAGAACAAACCGCATTGTACATATTCTGACAGGAATCGTTCTGCTGTGTGCATTTCCGGATAATGCCATGATACAGGCATCTGCCGAAAATCAGTATCAGCTCGGACAGACTGTCAGTACAGGCAGAAATACAGGATATGCCGAAAGCAGTGCTGTGACTGCCAAAGACCCCCACTATGGCTGGGAACTTGGAAATTTTTTTGTCACAGGCTATACCAGAGTTTCTGCGGATGCAGATGACAGTGTTCTGTTCCTCAAAAATGCAGGCGAACAGCTCTCCCTCTGCTTCCGCCTGGAGCAGGATATTTATAAGCTGAATCAGAATCCTGTGCTTTCTGTTGCAGAAGATACAGAGGGCTATGATGAACTGTTCCAGATTCCAAAACAGAATTTCGGGCGCGGTGCGCTGATTGTCAGATATACGAATTATCAGAATCTGACAGATACACAAGTCAGCACGGATTATCTGCCCGGACTTGAAACAGATACCAATACAGAAATTCTGTTATGTGAAGAAGGCGATTATGAAATTGCACTGGATTATCAAATCAAGAATAATCCCTATCAGGTGGGCGGATTTGATATTCTGCCGACGTATACCAGCTACAGCATCAGATTTCAGTTTTCTGTCAGAAACGGTGATACCAATATCTCTCTGACAGATGCCATTACAGGAGATTTGCTTTCTGATACGCCTTTTGCAGAAAACGGCTTTTGCATCAGTCAGGAAAATTCCAGATATCTTGATATTGATATTCAGAAAGAAGTCTTTTCCGAAGATTACTCGCATTCTGAAACTTTCAGCAGTCCCGCCAGAGAGGGCGAAACCTATACCGAAGAAGGCATTTATACTGTCACCGTCCGGAATCCGTATACAGCATCCGAACCGGCTGTGAAAACGCTCTATGTCGGCAGTGATTCCCTGCTGAAAGCCTATCTGATTTCAGGGTACTCCCTTGCTGAACTTTCCGCACTTCAGACACAGGGCGCGGAATTTACAGAAAACGGCGAAATCATCATGCCCACTGAACCAGAAACCGAATCTGAAACAGAGCCGGAAACTGCATCTGAAACAGAAACCATCCCCGAATCAGAACTAGATTCAGAATTGCTTCCCGATACGGAAATTACAGTATCTTCTGAGCAGGAAGATGCAGTATATATCAATACTTCTGTTACTGAAAAAACAGAAATCCGGAACAGACTCCCGATACTGCTCGGCATCACGGCTGTGATAATTCTGCTGGCGGTCATTGGTGTGAAATTTTTAAGCTGACTTATCAGGATGATTCTGCATATGAAAATATGCTGTCATAAATTTTAGGAAAGGAGGAATACACATGGCAAATATCAGAAAATATGTTGCGGAATGCATCGGCACAATGACACTTGTCCTGATTGGATGCGGTACTGCTATGCTGACAGGCTGTGAACACTGGAGCGGTTATCTGGCGACAGCACTGGCATTCGGACTGACAATTGTTGGCATGGCTTACTGCGTCGGCAATATTTCGGGCTGTCATATCAATCCGGCGGTTTCGCTGGGCGTTCTGATGAGCGGAGGCATGACAGGCACAGAGTTTGCAGGTTATGCTGTTTCACAGTGCATCGGCTCTCTGCTGGGTTCTGTTCTGCTGATGATTATCTTCGGTCTGGGCGGTGTTGCTGACCAGACAGGCGGATTCGGCTCAAATGGTCTGGCTGGTGTCAACGGCAGTTTCATTGCCGGACTGCTGGTTGAAATTCTGCTGACGTTTATTTTTGTGCTGACAATTCTGGGTGTGACATCCAAGAAAGCGAATCATGGTTCGTTCGGCGGTGTTGTTATCGGCTTTACGCTGGTACTGGTACATCTGCTGGGAATCGGCCTGACAGGTACATCTGTCAATCCTGCAAGAAGTTTCGGCCCTGCTGTGGTAGCTGCTATCACGGGCAATCCTGCGCCGATTACTCAGTTATGGGTATTTATCGTTGGCCCTTTTGCAGGGGCAGCACTTGCGGCTGTGACTTACAAGTTCCTTGAAAGCGACCAGAAATAAAACTTATTCAAAAAAAGCTGGGCTTCTGTATTTCTATGCAGAAGCCTTGTTTTTCATGAACTGCTTGACAAAGCCTTTCTGATTTGATATAATAAAAGAAATATGAATTATCTTTTTAGAAAATTTACAAGCACGGAGGACTTACAATGAAAACAGCAGTAATGACCGATACCAACAGCGGTATTACATTGAATGAAGGGAAAACCAATGGCATTTTTGTGCTTCCGATGCCTGTCATCATTGACGGAAAAGATTATCTTGAAGAAATAAACTTGTCTCATGAAATGCTGTACCAGGCTCTGAACCAAAACAGAGAAATTTCTTCTTCTCAGCCGTCACCTGACATGCTTCTGAATATGTGGGACGATATTTTGTCCGATGGTTATGACGAAATTGTTTATATTCCTATGACAAGCGGTCTCAGCGGAGCATGTGCGACTGCAAAGGGACTGGCGGAAGATTATCACGGGAAAATCCATGTTGTGGATAATCACAGGATTTCCCTCACACTGCTGGATTCTGTCTATGATGCCAGATATCTGGCAGATAACGGCCATACCGCAGAACAGATTAAAGAAAAATTAGAACAGAATGCCTATATGAATGATATTTATATTACTCTGCACAGTCTTCAGCGCATTGTGAAAACAGGAAGAATCACTTCTGCGGGGGCAGCTATCGCGACAGTACTCGGCATCAAACCGATTCTGAAAATTCAGGGCGGCAAGCTGGATGCTTTCGCAAAGGCAAGAGGCATGAAAAAATGTGAAGCCATTATGATAGAAGCTGTCAAAAACGACCTGACCGGAAAATATGCTGCTGTTCCGCCGGAACATTTGACCATCAATACCGCCGGAACATTCGAGAAAAAAGAAGATGCGGAAGAATGGGTCAGAACCGTACAGAACGCTTTTCCTGACTATATTGTTCAATACAGGCCTTTGTCGTGCAGTATCGCCTGTCATATCGGAACAAATACAAAAGGCATTGCTGTCGACCGCGTAGAAAGAAACACTTCTGTTTCAGAATAATAAAAAAATCACCTGTGACTGACAGGTGATTTTCTTTTGCCAGCGTTTTTTTCTCATCCGAATCAATTTGCTGTTTTTTTGATGATTTACTATTGAAAAATTCATAAATATGTGCTATAATATAACAATATAGACAAAGAAATAATATGGGAGGAGTTTTGTGATTTATGCTTCAGATTAAAAATATCCGAAAGCAGTACATTACTGGCGATTTGGTGCAGACAGCTCTTGATGATGTCAGCCTGAATTTCCGTGATAATGAATTTGTTGCCATCTTAGGCCCGTCTGGTTCAGGCAAAACAACTATGCTGAACATTATCGGCGGTCTTGACAGATATGATTCCGGTGATTTGATTATCAACGGCATTTCAACAAAACAATATAAAGACAGAGACTGGGATTCTTACCGGAATCATACTATCGGATTTGTATTCCAGAGCTATAATCTGATACCACATCAGACTGTGCTTGCGAATGTAGAATTAGCCCTGACAATTTCCGGTATTTCTAAAGCAGAACGCAGACGGCGCGCCAAAGAAGCCCTTGAAAAAGTCGGGCTTGGAAATCAGATTCATAAAAAGCCGAATCAGATGTCCGGCGGAC
>SVNI01000012.1 GCA_015066975.1 Ruminococcus sp.
CGCCGGTATCGGCCCTGGTATTGGTGAAGGCTACGCTGTCGGCAAGGCCTGTGAGTCTATCGGCCGTCAGCCGGAAAGCTCCGGCGCAGTCACAAGAACCATGTTTATTGGCTGTGCTGTTGCCGAATCTACTGGTATTTACGGCTTGCTCGTTGCCCTGCTTCTGATGTTCGCCAATCCGTTCATTAACAAAGTCAGCGGTTAAACTCTACAGGAGGCAGAAAATTGGATTTTTTATCAATTGATGTCGGTACTATCTTATTCACGCTTATCAATACAGGGCTGATTTTTCTCGCATTCAAGCTGATTCTGTTCAAGCGCATTGATGCTATTCTCGAACAGCGTCAGCAGGAAGTGGACAGTACTTATCAGAAAGCTGATGATGCATTGCAGTCTGCCAATTCCGACAAGGAAAAATATGCACAGGCTATCGCCGGCGCAAAGGATGAAGCAGATTCTATCATCAAACGCGCTGAAAAAATCGCACAGAAACAAGGCGATTCTATCTTAGATAAAGCCCGTCATGAAGCACAGGCTGTCCGTGAAAAAGCCACCCTCGAAACCGAGCGTGAAAAGAACCTTGCCAGAACAGAACTTCAGGGCGAAATCTCTGAACTGGCTATGGAACTGGCTGAAAAAATTATGGAAAAAGAAATCAACAAGGCCGACCACGAACGGCTTATTGATGATTTCATTCAGAATATAGGTGAACAGTCATGACACAGCAAACAGTAGGCCATGTCTATGCCGAAGCCCTGTTTCTCCTTGCACAGGAAGAACATCAGGAAAAGCGCATCTATCAGGAACTGAATCAGGTCACGGATTTGATTCTGCAATATCCCGAACTGATTTCGCTCCTTGATGTTCCGACTCTGGAACTTTCCGAACGGATTTCTATCTTGCAGAAAATCATCGGTGAAGAACAGGGCATCACTGAAAACTTTCTCTGCCTGCTGGTGGAAAAGCGCAGAATCAACAGAATTTCCGAAATCCGAAACGCTTTCAATAAGCTCTATTATGAAGCGTTCTCGATTGCCGAAGTCTTTGTGACATCCGCCGTTCCGCTTGAAGATTCGCAGAGAACCGCCCTGAAAGAAAAATTGCAGCAGAAACTCGGCAAGAGTATTCTGCTCCGTGAATCCGTTGACAAGTCCCTCATGGGCGGTATGGTCGTCCAGTATGGTGATACCAGAATGGATAATTCTATCAAGTCCAGAATGCAGACTTTTGCACAACAGTGAGGTTTGATATGGCAGACAGATTTGAAATTATCTTTAAAAAAGCATTAGGCATGGGCTTTGGGAAAGAAGTTCAGATTATTATTGACAACAGCACAGGCGTAAATTACCTGTTTGTAAAAAACAATTACGGGGCAGGTTTAACTCCTTTGTTGGATGCTGATGGAAAACCAGTTATCACAAATATTACCACCAGCAAATGGAACAAAATTATATAAAAATCCGCTGGTATCTGTTAAGAATCAAAATTCTGATAAATCAGATGAATAATTTTATGAGAAAGAGGTGTTATTTTCTCTATGAATTTGAGACCGGATGAAATATCCAGCATTATCAAAGACCAGATTAAGAACTATCATGCACAGATTTCCCTGTCTGATGTCGGTACAGTTATCACAGTCGGTGACGGTATCGCCAACATTCACGGGCTCGAAAAATGCATGTCCGGCGAACTGATTCAGTTTGAAAACGGTGTCTACGGCATGGCACTCAACCTCGAACAGGACAGTGTCGGCGCAGTTCTGCTCGGTTCTGATGAAGATATTAAAGAAGGTTCTTCCGTCAAGAGAACAGGTGAAATCATGTCTGTTCCTGTCGGTGATGAACTGCTCGGCAGAGTTGTCAATGCTCTGGGACAGCCGATTGACGGCAAAGGTGCTCTCAAAACTACCAAACGTGCCCCGATTGAAAAAGTCGCTTCCGGCGTTATCACAAGAAAATCTGTTCACAAGCCCTTGCAGACAGGAATTAAAGCTATCGACTCCATGATTCCTATCGGCAGAGGTCAGCGTGAATTAATCATCGGTGACAGACAAACCGGCAAGACCGCTATCGCCCTTGATACTATCATCAATCAGAAAGGTCAGGATATTATCTGTATCTATGTTGCCATCGGTCAGAAACGCTCGACCGTTGCAAACGTTGCCGAAACCCTCCGGAAAGCCGGTGCTATGGATTACACAATTATTGTGTCTGCAACCGCTTCCGAACTCGCTCCCTTGCAGTATATTGCTCCTTATTCCGGCTGTGCAATGGGCGAATATTTCCTTGACCAAGGAAAAGATGTACTCTGCATCTATGATGACTTATCGAAACATGCTGTTGCTTACCGTGCACTTTCTCTGCTTTTGAAGCGTCCGCCGGGACGTGAAGCCTTCCCCGGTGATGTCTTCTATCTGCATTCCAGATTATTGGAGAGAGCTTGCAGTTATAACGAAAACTATGGCGGAGGTTCTCTGACGGCTCTGCCGATTATCGAAACACAGGCCGGTGACGTTTCTGCCTATATCCCGACAAATGTGATTTCTATCACTGACGGTCAGATTTTCTTGGAAACGGATTTGTTTAATGCTGGTGTACGCCCTGCCGTGAATCCGGGTATTTCAGTATCCCGTGTCGGAAGTGCAGCCCAGATTAAAGCCATGAAGAAAGTTTCCGGCTCGCTGAAATTATCTTACTCTCAGTACAGAGAATTACAGGCTTTCTCACAGTTCGGCTCTGACCTCGATGAAGATACGAAAAACCGTCTTGCTATGGGCGAACGTATCGTAGAAGTTCTCAAACAGGACAGAAATGCTCCTGTTCCGGTAGAAATGCAAGTCTGCATCATCTATGCAGTTACCAAGGGCTATCTGAATCAGATTCCGGTTACGAAAATCAAAGAATATCAGGAAAAATTATTCTCATTCCTTGCAGAATCACATCCCGAAATCCTGAATTCTATTCTTTCCACAAAAGACCTCACAAAGGAAAATGAAACCGCTCTCGGTGAAGCCCTGACCGAGTTCAATAAGCAGTGGTGATATTATGGCAAATCTGAAAGATATTAAACGCCGGATTCACAGCGTTCAAAGTACGATGCAGATTACAAAGGCAATGGAACTTGTCGCATCTTCCAAGTTAAGAAAAGCGAAAGACCGTGCCGAAGCTGCCCAGCCGTTCTTTGAGGCGACTTACAAGCTCATGTCCGAAATCGCTGCCGAAGACCCGTATTTCAATTCCCAGTTTGTCCGGAAACGTACTGATACTGGTGCTTGCTTGTTAATTGTCATCGCCGGAGACAGAGGCCTTGCAGGCGGTTTCAACTCCAATGTTCTGAAAATCGCTCAGGCGCGAATCAACGAAATCAAAGCACAAGGCGGAAATCCTATCGTGATGCCCATCGGTCAGAAAGCTGTCGATTATTTCGAGAATAAAGATGTCAAAGTTCTGAAAGCTTATGACCATATCGCTGAACATATGAATATCTATCTGGCTATGGATATGGCTGAACTGATTCTGAATACTTATAAAAGACATGAATCACTCCAGACGGTCGAGATAGTTTTCACTAACTATGTATCGCCTATCATGCAGGTAGCACAGAAAATGGAAGTCATTCCGCTGGATGAAATGCCCGGCAGTCACCCCAGACGATGCGCTGTCGAATATGAACCCTCTCCGGAAGAAGTATTCGATAAGCTTGTTCCCCGTTATGTCGCCAGTCTGCTCTATGGTGCGATTGTTGAATCGTTCGCCTCCGAACAGGCTGCAAGAAGAACTGCTATGGAAAACGCTACTGATAACGCTACTGAAATGATTGATAACCTGTCATTACAGTATAACAGAGCACGTCAGGGCGCAATTACACAAGAATTAACTGAAATCGTCAGCGGTGCAAATGCACAGCAGTAATTATGCTGCCTTTTATCTGATAATCAAAATAAAATAGGAGAGTTCCCCATGATACATTATAACATTGATACAACTGAAAACGGATACAAATCACTAATTGGGGAAGTGAACTCTTTAGCAGAATTAAAAAATATTCTTACAAAAAATGAAACGTTTCCTGATTTAGTTGGTTCTCTCTCCATTGAAGATATTGGTGTTTCTATTTTTATCTGCGTTGAAAAAGAAGCGGGTTTTCATGTTGGAATTACTAACGACAGTGGCACTTATTTTTCTTTAGGAAATAAATCATTATTGGCCGAATTAGTAGATGTATGGGGAGATGACCTTTATATTTCAAAAGGCTTATTTATACCGTCTCATCTCGCATGGAAAGCTATTGAAAAATACATCGCTTCTCAAAAATTATGTACAGAAATCAGTTGGATTACACCTGAAAATCTTCCTGAAGAAGCAAATTTTTTAGAATTATAAAAAAATGAGGAAAAATAAATTACCCAAAACTGATAGAAAGGATATTATCATGCAGAATATTGGTAAAATCGTGCAGATTATCGGCGCAGTCGTGGACGTTCGCTTTCCCAAAGACCAGCTCCCCCGTCTGCTTAACGCAATTACTGTCGATAACAACGGCAAACAGCTCATAATCGAAGTCGCACAGCATATCGGTGATGATATTGTCAGATGTATTTCTATGGGAAGTACTGACGGCTTAGTCCGCGGTATGGATGCCATCGACACAGGCGCACCGATTAAAGTACCGGTCGGAAAGGAAACCCTCGGCAGAATGTTCAATCTCCTCGGTGAGGCCATTGATGAGAAACCTGCCCCCGATACTGAGGAAAAATGGGAAATCCACCGTGAAGCCCCCAGCTATGAAGAACAGACCGCTTCTAACGAAGTTCTTGAAACCGGAATTAAAGTTATCGACTTAATCGCTCCGTATCTGAAAGGCGGTAAAATCGGATTGTTCGGCGGTGCTGGTGTCGGAAAAACCGTTCTGATTCAGGAGTTAATCAATAATGTTGCGAATCAGCACGGCGGTATTTCAGTCTTTACAGGTGTCGGTGAACGTACCCGTGAAGGCAATGACCTCTATAACGAAATGAAAGAAAGCGGAGTTCTCAATAAAACCGTTCTCGTATACGGTCAGATGAATGAACCCCCCGGAGCTAGAATGCGTGTGGCTCTGTCCGGTCTGACTATGGCGGAATATTTCCGTGATACCGAAGGTCAGGACGTATTGTTATTTATTGATAATATTTTCAGATTTACACAGGCAGGCTCAGAAGTATCGGCTCTGCTCGGAAGAATGCCTTCTGCTGTAGGCTATCAGCCGACTTTAGCTACTGAAATGGGCGCATTACAGGAGAGAATCACTTCTACTAAGAAAGGCTCTATCACATCGGTTCAGGCTGTCTATGTTCCTGCCGATGACCTGACAGACCCTGCTCCGGCGACAACATTCGCCCATCTGGATGCTACTACTGTATTATCCCGTTCGATTGCTTCTCTGGGTATCTATCCGGCAGTTGACCCGCTCGAAAGTACTTCCAGAATCTTAGACCCCGATATTGTCGGTCATGAACATTACGAAACTGCCCGTGCAGTTCAGACTATCTTACAGAGATATAACGAATTACAGGATATTATTGCTATCATGGGTATGGATGAACTCTCTGACGAAGATAAAAGAATCGTTCTCCGCGCCCGTAAGGTACAGCGTTTCTTATCTCAGCCGTTTTCCGTTGCTGAACAGTTCACCGGTATGCAAGGTAAGTATGTCCCTCTGAAAGAAACTATCCGAGGATTTAAAGAAATCATCGAGGGCAAACACGATGACCTGCCGGAATCCGCATTCTTATTTGTCGGCACGATTGACGAAGCTGTCGAAAAGGCTAAGAGCATTCAGGAATAAGGTGACATCATGAATACTTACCGTTTAATGATTCTCACGCCTGATAAAATCCTGTTCGATGATGAAGTTGTTCAGCTCACCGCAAGAACGACCGAAGGCGATGTCGGTATCTTAGCCGGACATATCCGCTATGCTGCGATTCTGCAAACGGGTGTCCTGACCGTCAAGCTCCCGAACGGCGAAACCAGAACCGCCGCCGAATCCGGCGGCGTTCTGAAAGTCTCCGATGATAAGACAACAGTTATGGTCACTGCTGCCGAATGGGCAGAGGAAATCGACCCCGACTGGGCGGAACGCTCCCGTCAGGATGCTATGGCGAAAATTGAAGCGGCTCAGAATGAGCCTGACCGTCTGGAACGTGCAAACCTCAAACTACAGAGAGCGTTAAACCGTCTGCGTGTTTCCGGTCACGGAACAGGTCAGGCGACCCCGCCCCTGAAAAAGAAAAAACAATAAAAAAACACCTCCGGAACTTAAAAAAGCTCCGGAGGTTATTTCTTATAGCTTACTGATGATTTTTCCGACTTTAATCGCTTTTTTTCCAACAGTTGTTTCTTTCATGGCACGGATACGCTCACGCTTTTCTTTTTCGCTCATGTTCGGGTCATTCATGATTTCTTCACGGCGAGCCACACGTTCATCATGGTGCATACCGCCTTCTTCTATAGCATATTTTGCCATGCGTGCTGTATGTTCTCCAGCTCTCTTAATTTTATGAAAAATGCTCCCCATATGATTACCTCCTTAACGTTTTAAAATTCACCACTATCAAGTAAATCCACAACAGCCCATCCGACTGCTTCTACTGTTGCCGCAGCAGTTGCTCCACCTACAATTGCTCCTATTCCTGGAATAAAACCAGCTAATCCATCACTAACAGCACCTGCTACTATTTTTCCGCCCGCTGTCGCAAGAGCTGCGCTAAGAATCGCCTGTGCTAAAGATTCATCAATATCTTTATCAAATATTTTAGCTAAATCAATTACCATTTTAATTTCAAGTGCCGCTAACGGAACTCTTTTTACAAGATGTAATCCAGGAATTAAACTACCACCTGCACCAATTCCAGCAGCTGTTTTGGCAGTAGTATGTATTTTATATTCACACCTATCTTTTTGTAAACTTGTCATAATATCACCTCTTATATGTACTTTATTTAATTTATTTTATATATTATACCACATATAGAATGTAAAATCAAGCGTTTTCCAAAAAAATAGCAAAAATGACAAATAAAATCACTTTGATTTGTTGCTTTTCACAAGCAATAAATCAAAGTGATTTTTAATAATATCCAATCTAAAGAATTTAGTATTTATAATTTTGCATTCTATATGTTATAATTTTAGTATAAAACATTTGAAAGGGTGTGTTTTTATGGGATTCTATCAACGATTAAAAGATTTAAAAGAGGATGCCGACCTGACACAAAAGCAAGTTGCTGAATTAATCGGCGTTTCCATGAATCACTACGGAAAATATGAACGGGGAGAAACTGACATTCCACTAGAAAAAGCCATTATTCTGGCAAAATTTTATGATGTTTCCCTTGACTATCTAGCAGGGCTGTCAAATCAGAAAAAATCTATGAGCATTAAAGACCAAGTCGCTCTTGTCACCATGTACCGCAGTTTGGATGCTCACAATCAGAAACGTATCTCTGAAAATATCGTTCAGCTACTCGAACAACAGAAGAAAAAATAAAAACAGCTCTGAAGTTTCCGCTTCAGAGCTGGGTTATTTTTATCAAAAATCTTTAAGATGCCTGTACTGACGGATTATGAATCAGTCTTGCTTTCTGAAGTGCCACACCGACTGCACCGCTAATAACAGTAGAAGAAATCATCTCTGTTACTGCATTGATACCCACAAAAGCAATCACAAAAGCGAAAATATTTCTGCCGGCAATCAGTCCCTGCAAATATTCTGTATTGCCGTACAGCAAAACCAGAGAACTCATGAAGAACAGCGTATTCAGAAACGCAGAGAAAAATCCGGTCACAAAGCAGGCGGTTTCTTTATTGAATTTCGCTACTGCATTATGAATCAGACCTACTAACAAACCATCCAGCACTCTGGGAACAACACATTGTACAAATGTCGCCAGCGGACTGATGCTGAATAACGTATGTGCAAACCCCGTTCCCTGAATGATGCCTGATGCCTGCAAAAAGCTGAATATTCCGAATATTGCACCGATAATGCCTCCGCCTACAGGGCCTAATGCAATTCCTGCAAGCGCAATCGGAATGATGTTCAGGGTGATGACAAGAGGCCCTATCGGAATAGAACCTATCGGCGTTGTGGAAAAGATAATCACGAACGCAGTCAGTATGCCAAGCATGACAATAGATTTTGTGTTTAATTTTTTCATGTTAGTTTCCTCCTTGTTATTATTCCCCGACAAGCAGGGATACAATACAATCCAATCAACTTACAGGCATATTATAGCATAAAAATCGGGGTTTGTCAATGAATTTTCGGAAAATAATATTGCAATCCGGTGACAGATATGTTATAATTTAGAAAAATAATATTTTATACTATGAAAGAAGTGATATTATCATGAGTTTAAATGCAACTCCCTCCGGAGAAAGAATTCAGATTGCTTTCTTCGGAAAAAGAAACGCCGGAAAATCCAGTGTCGTCAATGCCGTGACAAGTCAGAAATTATCCGTAGTTTCGGATGTCAGGGGCACGACCACTGACCCTGTTTATAAAGCGATGGAACTCCTTCCGCTGGGTGCAGTGATGATTGTCGATACTGCCGGTCTGGATGATTCCGGAGAACTCGGCAAATTAAGAGTCGAAAAATCTCTGCAAGTTCTCGAAAAAACAGATATTGCCGTTCTGGTGATTGACGGCACACAAGGCAAATCGGAACTTGATGAAAATCTGATTCAGGAATTCCAGAAACGGAAACTGCCTTATATTATCGCCTATAACAAATCGGATTTGCACAAGCCGGAAATCAAATCGACATCGGAAATCTGCATCAGTGCGAAAACAGGCGAAAATATTCACGAACTGAAAGAACTTATCGCAAAGCAGGTCTGTCCGCAGACAAACGCAAAGCCCCTGATTTCGGATTTGATTCAGAAAAATGATATGATAATTCTGGTGATTCCGATTGATGAATCTGCTCCGAAAGGGCGTTTGATTCTTCCTCAGCAACAGATTATCAGGGCATCTCTGGAAGCAGGAGCGATTCCGGTTTGCTGTCAGGTAGCGGAATTATCAGAAGTCCTGAAAAACATCTCTCCCCGTATGGTGATTACAGACAGTCAGGCATTCGGAAAGGTTTCAAAGATAGTGCCGGAAGAAATTCCACTGACTTCGTTTTCTATCTTATTTGCCAGATATAAGGGCGATTTGGAATTAGTTGTCCGTGGCGCATCGGCACTCGATACGCTTAAAAGCGGTGATAAAGTCTTGATTTCCGAAGGCTGTACGCATCACAGACAATGCAATGATATCGGAACAGTCAAGCTCCCGAAATGGATTGCTGAACATGCCGGATGTCAGCCGGAATTTTCATGGACTTCCGGAACGGAATTCCCAAAAGATTTACAGGATTATGCGCTTGTTGTTCACTGCGGAGCTTGTATGCTTCCGCCGAAAGCCGTACAGTTCCGGCAGAGTACCGCCACAGAACAGGGCATTCCCATGACGAACTACGGAACGGCGATTGCACATTGTCACGGCATTCTGAAAAGAAGTCTTTCTCTTTTTCCCGAAGTGCAGGCGATTCTGAAATGATAAAATTCTTCTTTATCGCTCTTGGCGGAGCTGTCGGCGCATCCGGAAGATATGCCATTAGTCTGTTCCCGCTGAAATCAGAATTCCCGTTTCCGACTTTCATCACGAATATTCTGGGGGCGTTTCTGATTGGTCTGATAGTCGGCATTTCTGAAAAACGTTTCCTTCCTGAAAATCTGATTCTGTTTCTGAAAACAGGAGTCTGCGGAGGATTTACCACATTCTCGACCTTCTCTCTGGAATCTTATCAGCTTCTGGAAAATAAATCCTATCTGACAGGCGGTCTGTATATGATTTTCAGTGTACTTTGCTGTCTGCTGGGGGTCTGGCTTGGCTGGAAAACCGCTTTTGCAATCAAATAGGAGGAAATCTATATTATGAAATTATTTGAAATCTTCAAAAAGAAATCTTTTCCTCCTCTGGTATGCCGTCCGGCAGATATCATTGATTTCTTTCAGGAATGCCTAAACATTGGTGCTCCGGAAGCAAGCTTTGAAATCGAATACAAAAAGCAGGTCTATCCGCTCGGCATCAGGTCGGATTATACTCAGCAAAAAGGCTTTTTCGATATCAAATTCTATCTGGATACACAGGAATTTGATACTATTGAAAATTTCTGCACTAATGCCAGATTACAGAATCAATTATTCATCAATCTGGAAACTATAAAAATACTGCGTGATTTGGATTATGGCGATCCAAGAAATAATATTCTGCTCGAAAAATGTGAAATTAAGAAAGGATAGCGATTATGTACAATTACTTAAATGAAAATTTACCCGTCAGAGACCGTGTGCAGAATTTACTGCATCAACTCACGCTTGAAGAAAAAATTTATTTTCTGTCAACTCATCAGCTCCCGATTGAAAGACTTCATATTCCGGAATGGTTTGTTGGTCATGAAATTGCAAGAGGACTTGTCAACCGTGAACCCGAAAAGCCTTCC
Source organism: Ruminococcus sp. (assembly GCA_015066975.1). Classification (GTDB taxonomy): domain Bacteria; phylum Bacillota; class Clostridia; order Oscillospirales; family Ruminococcaceae; genus UBA3855. Next base: position 10,532 of record SVNI01000012.1, read on the forward strand.
ACCGTTTTTCCTCAGCCTATCGGCATGGCATCGAGCTTCGATAAAGATATGATGTATCAGATTGGCCTGACTGCCGGCCGTGAAGCCCGTGCTTATTACAATCAGGGAGATAAAAAAGGCGGTCTGATGGTGTGGGGGCCTACTGTCGATTTATCCCGTGACCCACGCTGGGGACGTACTGAAGAATGCTACGGTGAAGACCCCTTCCTGACCGGAGAAATGTCCGCTATGTATACCAAAGGTCTCAAAGGCGATGACCCGAAAATCTGGGCAACTATCCCGACTCTGAAACATTTCTGTGCAAACAATCATGAACAGGAACGTGCTTTTGAAAATGCAAATCTGAATCCCAGATTAAAGCATGAGCATTATTATCAGGCATTCAAAAAGCCTGTAGTCAAAGGCGGTGCGCACAGTGTCATGACTGCTTATAATGATATTTGTCATGCACCGGCTGTGGTCAATCATGATTTGAAAAATATCCTCAAGAAAGAATGGAAACTCGGTTTTATCGTGACGGACGGCGGAGATTTTACACAGAATGTGACTGCACATCATGCATTTGCTTCTCATGCGGAATCTTTACAGGCTTGCCTGTATGCCGGTGCAGACTGCATGACCGACAACACCGACTGTGTTATCGCCTCTGCTCAGAAAGCTCTTGAAAACGGCTTATTAAGTGAATCTGATATTGATACTGCTGTCGGAAATATTCTGGAAAGTCATTTCCTGCTCGGCAGGTTTGATAAATCTACTCCCTATGATAAATTCACTCTTGAGGATGTCAACACTGAATCCGATAAAGCACTGAACCTCCGCGCCGCGCGTGAAGGCATGGTTCTGCTTGATAATCATAAAAATATCCTCCCTTTGAATCCCGAAAAGCATCATAAAATCGGCCTGTTCGGTCAGAATGCTGACTGCAATCTGATGGACTGGTATACCGGAACAGCAAGCTATAACATCTCAATTAAGCAGGCTCTTGAAGAAAAAGGCTTTGAAGTTATCTATGACCCCTGCTGGGAAATTATCAAAATTATTGCATCCAATCAGAAATATGTCCGGATTGATGAAAATGACTGTCTTATTGCCGATTCTGACCAAGAACATGCTGCTGAATTCTATCTCTGTCAGCATGATGATGAGGATAAATGGAATAATCTACAGGAAGTCAAATCAAAAAGATTCGTCTGCATTGACGGAAATACTGTAAAATTAGGCAAAACGGAAGTTTACGGCTGGTTCACATCCGAAACGCTCCGGCTGAAATGGCATCAGCGGACACGGAAATATATTATCTGTGATTATCTGCATAGAAACATATTCGGTCTGAATGAAAAAAATCAGCTGATTTGTCAGCATGAAACCAGACCCGGAGAAAAGAATCTGTTCACACTTTGGACATGTTCTGCTGCTGTCGGAAGGTTATGGCAGCTTACAAAGGATTGTGATGCTGTCATCTACTGCGGAGGAAACGACCCCGAACAGGTTGCCCGTGAATGCTGGGACAGAAAAACAATTGATTTGCCAACGGTTCAGGGCACAGCGGTTCAGGATTTAAAAGATGCTGTTAAATACCGGGATATTCCACTGATTCTGGTTCTGGTTTCGAGTTATCCCTATGCAATGTGCTGGGAATGGGATGACAGCGAAGACGAACATATTGATTATCGCCCGGATGCTATTCTGTGGACTTCTCATGCCGGCTCGGAACTTGGTCATGCAGTAGCGGAAACGCTGTTCGGTGAAAATAACCCTGCCGGAAGATGCCCTGTTACATGGTATGCCGGAGATGAGGACTTGCCAGGCATCAAAGACTATGACATCATGAAAACAAAAATGACTTACCGTTATTTTGACGGCACTCCGCTGTATCCGTTCGGATACGGATTAAGCTACAGTCATTTTGCATACGATAATCTGAAAATTAAAACGCTCGAAAACGGCATTCAGGTGAACTGCCAAATCAAAAATACTTCTGATACTGACGGCGATGAAGTCGTTCAGGTTTACGCTCACGCAAAATCGACCAGAATTCAGCGTCCTGAAGTTCAGCTCTGCGCCTTTGCAAGAATGCATATCAAGGCCGGAGAAACAGCAGAATTCAGTGAAATCATCCCATTTGAGGAATTTGAAATCTATGATGTATCAAGAGAAAGATTCTGTCTGGAAGACGGTGATTTTGATATTCTGGTTGGTGCATCCTGTACGGATATAAAACTTGCAGAAACAATTCATATTTCCGGCGAAATTATTCCCCCCAGAAATCTTGAAAAGCTTACCCGTGCGGAACTCTATGACACCCATGATGGAACGGAAATTTTCACAAATCCGCTTTCTGGTGTGACACATGTCCGCGGTATGAAATGGCATAATGAAATTATCTTCCAGAACTGTGATTTTACAGACTGCAAAGCTCTGACCGTTCTGGCATCTGCCCCCATTGACCCGACTGCAATCCAGGTCTATCTGGATGACAGCAACACACCTCTGACAGAAATCGAAATTCCGGTTTCAGACGGCTATGAAGATTTCAAAACCTGTACTATCAAATTTGAACCCGACGGCTGTCATGATTTGAAATTTGTTTTCAGTCAAGGCACTTGTATCAAAGCATTACAGATTCAGAAATCTTAATTCCCCCACAGGGGATTTGAAACTCAATTATGCAATCCGGCATGTAACTGTTCTTTCAGTAGTCACAGCATCATCACTTGCTTCGCCACAGCCTTTTGCATGAATTAGAATTTCAACAGTATCATATGCTTCTCCGTCAACAGGGAAAGAAATTTCGCCGTTCAGAGGGATAGAGACTTTTTCTGCCAGCTCAAACTTTTCGTTGTCAGCAGATGCAACTAATGTAAGAAGCATATTTTCATGCATTATCTCTGATTCTGTCTCTGTTCTGAAGAATGTCAGGCTGTGAAAATCGCCTGAAAGGGAACAGCTTGCTACAGAGTTCACATATGCAGGTGCTTTCGCAGCAGAAAACAGAACTGTCTGACTGTCTGCCTTTTCGGCTGCATAGGCATCTGTAAGAGAAAAAGAGAGAGTATCTTCTTTTTCCGGTTTTGTAACGTGCTGGGCTTCTTCTGCCGAGATGGAAGCTCTGCCAAAAATATAATCAACAAAAGGCTCAATAAGACGCATTGTACTGTCCGGCTTGAAAGAAAATGTAATAAAGCCGATAACAAGTGAAAGCATAATCACACAGACAACAACTGCCCGACACTTGTGCAGTACATTGGAATTCGTCTTAGTAGTTGTAGTAGTAGTATTTTCCTTTTCCATAATAACCCTCCTGCATCTTGAATTGCTCAGAAACTTTCTGAATTGCTTTTATCGCACGTGCTCTTTCTATGCTGTTATTATAGCATGCCCTAAAAATCTATTCAGAAATTCTTATCATATCAAAACCGATTCATCAGAAACCAGCATCATGCGAATCTGTTATTACAGCTATGAAGCGGATTTTTCCAAAAATTATGTACAGCTTCTGAATGCAGGTTCTCCCTATTATATACACTATCAAAGTGAATTTGAACATTTGTGGGAAATTTCCTCCCCTGTTTCCGAATAGCATAAAAATCCCCCGTGTTACGGCACGGGGGATTTTTGAGCGATAATCAATCACACAGTTTCAGATGTGTTACAGATTTTGGGTTTCTTATCCGGTTCGTGTCACCGGCTCATTCCGATTCCTGACTCACTGCAATACAGCATTCACTGCCATCACAAAAAATCACGAATCAAGAATTACTTCTTGTCATTGATTGCAGCCTGTGCAGCAGCCAGTCTTGCAATCGGAACACGGAACGGTGAGCAAGATACATAGCTCAGACCAATCTTGTGGCAGAATTCCACAGATGTCGGGTCACCGCCATGTTCGCCACAGATGCCCAGATGCATATCAGGACGAACTTCCTTACCCATCTTGACAGCCATTTCCATCAGCTTGCCAACACCAGTCTGGTCGAGCTTTGCAAACGGGTCATTTTCAAAAATCTTATTCTTATAATATGCGCTGAGGAACTTGCCAGCATCATCACGGGAGAAGCCATAGGTCATCTGTGTCAGGTCATTTGTACCGAAGCAGAAGAATTCGGCTTCCTTAGCGATTTCATCAGCAGTCAGAGCAGCACGCGGAATTTCAATCATTGTACCAACTTCGTACTTGAGTTCTACGCCGGCATTCTTGATTTCTTCATCAGCAGCAGCAACGACAACGTCCTTGACGAACTTGAGTTCCTTTACTTCACCAACAAGCGGAATCATGATTTCCGGAACAACCTTCCAGTCAGCATGTTTCTTCTGAACGTTGATAGCAGCGCGGATAACGGCTCTTGTCTGCATCTTAGCGATTTCCGGATAAGTTACAGCAAGACGGCATCCTCTGTGACCCATCATCGGGTTGAATTCATGCAGAGAAGCAATGATATTCTTGATGTCTTCTACAGACTTGCCCTGAGCTTCAGCAAGCTTCTTGATGTCTTCTTCTTCAGTGGGAACGAATTCATGAAGAGGCGGGTCAAGGAATCTGATAGTAACAGGGTTGCCTTCCAGAGCTTCATAGAGAGCTTCAAAGTCAGCCTGCTGCATAGGCAGAATCTTTGCGAGAGCAGCTTCACGTTCTTCAACAGTATCGGAGCAAATCATTTCACGGAAAGCAGCGATTCTGGATTCTTCAAAGAACATGTGTTCTGTACGGCAGAGACCGATACCTTCAGCACCGAGTTCGCGAGCCTTCTTAGCATCAGCAGGAGTATCAGCATTTGTTCTAACCTTCAGGGTTCTGAACTGGTCAGCCCAAGCCATGATACGGCCGAATGTGCCGGCAATCTGCGCATCTACAGTCGGGATAATTCCGTCATAGATGTTACCTGTTGTACCATCAATGGAGATAGCGTCGCCTTCCTTGAAGGTCTTGCCAGCGAGTTCAAACTTCTTGTTTTCTTCGTCCATTTTGATATCACCGCAGCCGGATACACAGCAAGTACCCATACCACGAGCTACTACAGCAGCGTGAGAAGTCATACCGCCACGAACGGTCAGGATGCCCTGTGCGGACTTCATACCTGTGATATCTTCAGGGGATGTTTCCAGACGAACCAGAACAACCTTTTCGCCTTTTTCTGCCCATGCAACAGCATCATCAGCAGTGAAGACAATCTTACCGCAGGCAGCACCGGGAGAAGCACCCAAGCCCTTGCCGATAGGTGTAGCAGCCTTGAGAGCCTTTGCATCAAACTGCGGGTGCAGCAGAGTATCGAGGTTTCTGGGGTCGATCATAGCAACAGCTTCTTCAGGAGTTCTCATGCCTTCGTCAACGAGGTCGCAGGCAATCTGGAGAGCAGCCTGAGCAGTTCTCTTGCCGTTTCTGGTCTGGAGCATATACAGATGACCATGTTCTACAGTAAATTCCATATCCTGCATGTCTCTGTAGTGTTTTTCGAGAGTAGCGCAAACTTCCTTGAATGCTTCAAAAGCTTCCGGGAATTTTTCAGCCATTTCAGCGATAGGCATAGGAGTACGAACGCCAGCTACAACGTCTTCGCCCTGTGCATTTGTCAGGAATTCGCCCATGAGCTTCTTTTCGCCTGTTGCAGGGTCACGGGTAAATGCAACACCAGTACCGCAGTCGTCGCCCATGTTACCGAATGCCATAGACTGTACGTTTACAGCAGTACCCCAAGAGAACGGAATATCATTGTCCATTCTGTAAACATTAGCTCTGGGGTTGTCCCAGGAACGGAATACAGCACCGATTGCGCCGACAAGCTGTTCTTTCGGGTCTGTCGGGAAATCTTTACCGATTTTAGCCTTATATTCAGCCTTGAACTGAGAAGCGAGTTCCTTGAGGTCATCTGCATTCAGTTCAACGTCCTGAGTCACGCCTCTTTTTTCCTTCATCTGGTCGATAAGCTGTTCAAAATACTTCTTGCCGACTTCCATAACAACGTCAGAATACATCTGGATGAATCTTCTGTAGCAGTCCCAAGCCCATCTTTCGTTGCCGGACTTCTTAGCGATAGAAGCTACAACTTCTTCGTTCAGGCCGAGGTTCAGGATAGTATCCATCATACCAGGCATAGAAGCTCTTGCACCGGAACGAACGGAAACGAGAAGCGGATTTTCCACGTCGCCGAACTTTTTGCCGGTTACTTCTTCCATCTTAGTGATGTTGGCTTCGATTTCGGCCATAATTTCGTCACTGATTTTCTTGCCGTCTTCATAGTACTGTGTACAAGCTTCTGTTGTAATTGTGAAGCCCTGGGGAACTCTGTCCTTGCCGAAGATAGAAGTCATTTCAGCGAGGTTTGCGCCCTTGCCACCGAGGAGCTCACGCATATTAGCGTTGCCTTCGGTAAACTGATAAACATATTTCTTGCTCATTGGTATTACCTCCAAGATTAGATTTTACCCGTAAAAAAACTTTTACAGGGTTATAAATTTATTATACCATATCTTACAAAAAAAATCCATCTTTTTTTGGTAGAAAATTTTAAAGAATTTTACAGCATTCTGCACAAATATTATGAATAAATTAAAAACATCCGCAGAAATGGCAGATAGTTTTCCGGAATCAGGATATTTTTAGTTAATTTATAATTTAAAAATACTGTTAGTAACAGAAAGCCCTGTCAAAATTCAGTCATAATTCCAATTGACAAATTAAATTTCTTTCCATTATAATAAAAATATCAAGAAATTTATCAGAACAGGAGATTTTTTATGACAAAACAACTATTCAGGAAAATCATATCTTTTTTTACCGCCTGCCTCATGTGCTTTTGGATGCCCCTGACTGTCCGCGCTGCGGACGGCAAAACCCAGATGAATAATCTCGTCAACAGCTACAGCAAAACAAGTGCCGTTCTGGTCTACAGTCTGGAAGACGGTGTTCTGTATACATGGCATAAAAATACAGAAATCCTTGGTGCAAGCCTGATTAAACTCCCTTATGCTTATTATGCCTGTACCCAGATTGAAGCCGGTGTGCATTCCCTCAGTGAAACTATGACTTATACATCCTCATGGTATCACGGCGGTTCAGGCATTATCTGCAAGAACGGCTACGGAAAATCCTATACCATCCGTCAGCTTCTGGATTATGCTATGCGCTATTCTGATAATGTCGCTTATGATATGCTGGTGTATCTGTTCGGAACAGCAGGTTTCAACAGCATGGTGAAAGACTGGGGCTATTCGGTTTCCATCAGTACACCAAGCCCGCGCTTTCCGCCTGTGACAGCGGATTTCATGCGCACTGCCATGCAGAAGGTTTACGAAAACCGCAACAACGGTGAATGCTGGCAGGCCGTCTGGAATGGACTATGCAACTCTACCACTTCTTATGTACGTCCTGTCCTTGCCGGAACAACTGCTGTTAAATATGGCAACGTTTCGACAGTATGGCATGAAACCTGCTTTGTTGACGGCGATTATCCCTATATTGTTGTTATTATGACAACGATTTCCAATAATACTCCGAATGTTACATTCATTCAGAATGCGGCAAAGGCAGCAGGACAGATTGTCAAAGACTATCTGAACGAAAAAGCTCTGCTTCAGCAGGAAACCGACCTTTTGGAAACTGAACCGGAAGAAACCATCCCTCCGGAAACCGAACCGGAAGAAACCATCCCTCCGGAAACCGAACCAGAAGAAATCATCCCTCCGGAAACTGAACCGGAAGAAATCATTCCTCCGGAAACCGAACCAGAAGAAACCATCCCTCCGGAAACTGAACCGGAAGAAACTCAACCCGAAACGCTTCCCTATAAAGGCGATATTAACAATGACGGAACTGTCAATGCTCTTGATGCGGCAGAAATCCTGAAAGAAGCCGTTTCCGTCAATGCCGGGAATGAAAGTATTCTGACCGAAGAGCAGAAATTATCCGCCGATTTGGATGCTGATGCAAATATTTCTGCAAATGATGCTTCTCTGATTCTGAAATTTTCAGCATGTTCTGCAACAAATCTGATAAAAGATATCCGCACGTTCCTAATGCTCCTTGAATTTGTTTCTTAAATTTGAATAATCTGTGAATTTTTTATGAATTCTATTGATTTTTTCTGAAAATATGCTATACTAAAATTAGCACTCAAAGAAAGAGAGTGCTAATTATAATCTCAATTAATCAAAATAAAAGAAAGAAGATGTGCTGTTATGGAAACAAAAGCATTTCAGGCAGAATCTAAAAAACTGCTCGATATGATGATTCACTCTATCTATACACATAAGGAGATTTTTCTTCGTGAACTGATTTCCAATGCCAGTGACGCGATTGACAAGCTCTATTTCCGTTCACTGACAGATGATTCCGTCGGACTTAATAAAGAAGATTTCTTCATCAGACTAGACCTTAATAAAACACAGAGAACTATCACCATCACTGATAATGGCATCGGTATGACTGAAGAAGAACTCGAAAAAAATCTCGGTACTATCGCAAACAGCGGTTCTCTCCAGTTCAAAACAGATAATAAGCTTGGTGATGAACAGCAGATTATCGGACAATTTGGCGTCGGTTTCTATTCTGCATTCATGGTCGCTAAGAGAGTTTCTGTATTTTCCAGAGCGTTCGGAACAGAACAGGCACATGTATGGCAGTCCGAAGGCGTGGACGGCTACACTGTTCAGGAAACCGGCGATTTCAGTGACCTGACAAAATACGGCACTAAGATTGTTCTGGAACTCATGGATGATGCCGACGAGGAAAATTATTCCGAATTTCTCGAAGATTACAGAATTCAGTATCTTGTCAAGAAATATTCCGATTATGTCAGATTCCCCATTCAGATGGAAGTTTCCCACAAAAAACTCAAAGAAGGCTCTACAGATGAGTATGATTTGGAAGTGACTCTTGAAACCCTCAACAGTCAAGTACCTCTGTGGAGAAAAAATCAGAGCGAACTGACAGATGATGATTATAACAATTTCTATCAGGAAAAATTCAATGACTATGTACCTCCTATGTCTCACAAGCATGTACACAATGAAGGTACGGTCAGCTATGACGCTTTGTTATATATCCCCTCGAAAGCACCGTTCAATTACTATACACGCGAATATGAAAAGGGCTTGCAGTTATATACCAATGGTGTCCTGATTATGGAAAAATGCGCAGACCTGCTCCCGGATTATTACAGCTTTGTGAAGGGGCTTGTCGATTCTGAAGACTTATCCCTGAATATCTCCCGTGAAATGCTCCAGCATGACCGCCAGTTAAAGCTTATTGCAAAGAGTATTGAAAAGACAATTCATAATGAATTAATCAGAATGCTCAAGAATGACCGCGAAAAATATGAAAAATTCTTTGAGGCATTCGGCACACAGATTAAATACGGCATTTGCAGTGACTACGGTCTGCACAAGGATGATTTGAGCGACCTGCTTCTGTTCTATTCTTCCAGAGAAGATAAGCTTATCACACTGGCTGAATATGTTGAAAAAATGCCCGAAGACCAGAAAGATATCTATTATGCTTCCGGCAGTTCCATTGCACAGATTAAGGCTCTCCCCCAGACAGAAGCCGTTCTCGCAAAGGGCTATGAAATTCTTTACTTCACGATTCCGGTAGATGAATTCGCAGTCAAGAATATGATGACATTCAAGGACAAGAATTTCAAGTCTGTTACTGCTGCCGATTTAGACCTCAATACCGAAGAAGAAAAGAAAGCACTTGACGAAAAGAACGAAGAAAACAAGAACCTGTTTGAGACCATGCAGAAGGCTCTTGACGGCAAAGTGCAGAGAGTTGCGCTCTCCAGCCGTCTGAAATCCTATCCGGTATGCCTGACGAGCGAAGGCGACCTGACTCTTGAAATGGAAAAAACGCTCAATGCGATGCCCACTGACAGCAAAGTACAGGCAAAACTGGTTCTGGAACTCAACCCGGAACACCCTGTTTTCGAGAAGCTTTCTGCACTTGATAACAGCGAAACTATTGAAAAATATGCAAAACTGCTCTACAATCAGGCTCTCCTGATGGAAAACATGCCGATTGAAAACCCAGCCGAATTCTCCGCTTTGATTTGTGAATTAATGTAAGAGATATATTCAGTGTAAGCCTGCCGGATTTCTGAAAAAATCTGACGGGCTTATCGTCCTGCGAAAGGATTTTTAATTTATGTTTGATAAAATTCTACAGTTTTTTGTGAAGCTTCTTCCCGAACCTCTCAAAAAACTTTATGATAAATTTGAAGAATTAATTGTTTATGTATACTATGGTGTTCTGACGACAATTGTAAATCTGATTGTACAGTTCGGCGTACAGTACGGCATTATGAGCCTTGTCAAGTGGGATGCTCATTTAGAAAGCCTGATTTCTACTGTCACGGCATGGATTGTTGCCGTTGTCTTTGCTTTCTACGTCAACAAGAAGTATGTTTTCAAGAGTGTAACAGAAAATCAAAAACAACTCTGGTTTGAGATGTGGACATTTGTATCCGCGCGTCTTGCCTCCCTTGCCATGGAAGCCGTTATCATGCAGATTGGTGTTAATTTCTACCACGATGACGCTACAGATACAGATACATTCTGGATTTATTTTATTTTCAAGTTCACAGCACAGGTTGTTGTCACACTGACAAACTACTTCCTGAGTAAATTTGTTATTTTCAAAAAGAAAAAAAAACCTGAAGAAAGCGAGTTCTAACCCTATGTTTATTTACCACAAAATCCCCCAGTATTACGAAACCGACCAGATGGGAATCATCCATCATGCCAATTATATCCGCTGGTTTGAAGAAGCGCGGGTTGCCTATCTTGAAGAACTGGGCTTTGTTGTCATGAAAGAAGTCAATTCCCCGATTATTTCTCCTGTCCTGAGTGCAGATGCCAAATATCACAAGATGCTCCGTCTGCATGACAAAGTAGAAATCACTGCCAGTCTGGTACAATATAACGGTTTTCGCTATACTTTTTCCTATACGGTCAAAAATGCCGAAACGGATGAAACTTGCTGTACAGGAAATACTGTCCATTGCTTTCTGACTCCTGATAACAAGCCCCTGCGCATGAAGCGTGATTATCCGGAACTGCATGAAAAACTACGTAATGTTCTAGAGGAAGATGCGCTTTCCGAAACAATTTTATAAAAATGCACAAACCGCAAACAACGTCCAGTATAATATTATAAAAAAATCACGTTTCAGGCAGAAAAAATTCTCCTGTCTGTACAAACTGTACTTTTTACGCACATAATATTTGTCGAAAACGTCAATTGCAACAAAAGACAAAATAAGGTATACTAATATTAAGAGATTTGATTGCTTAAATAATGCAGTCTTATTTTCAGCTTTCTCAAAAATGATTATTTGAAAGGAGTCGCCCTGTTTTTAACGGGGCAAACAAGATTATGGCAGTAAATGATTCTATTGAAGTGAGAAACTTCAAAAAAATGTTCAGCGAGAGATTACAGGCCAAATTCAACATCTCTCCCGAAGAAGCATCCGACCAGCAGGTATACGAAATTCTTTCCAGCCTGGTAGTGGAACATCTCAAGGCAAAGCGCAGGAAATTCATCAACCAGGTGCATTCCGCAGGAAAGAAGCAGGTATATTATCTTTCTATGGAATTCCTGATGGGACGTTCTCTGAAAACCAGTCTGTACAATCTGGAAATGGCTGACGCTGTGAAAGAAATGCTGGCAGAATTCCACATCAATCTGGATAAAATTTATGAATGCGAACCGGATGCCGGCCTTGGAAACGGTGGTCTTGGCCGACTGGCTGCATGTTATCTTGACGGTATGGCTACTATGGCAATGCCGGCAATGGGTCACTCCATCTGCTACGAATACGGTATCTTCAAGCAGAAGCTGGAAGACGGCTGGCAGACGGAACTTCCCGACAACTGGCTTCCCGGCGGCAGTGTATGGCTTGACCCTAAGCCTGAAAGGGCTATCGAAGTACACTTCGAGGGTGAACTTAACGAATACTGGGATAATCAGTATCATCACATTGCACATTCCAATTACAACACCGTTCTGGCAACGCCTTATGATATGTATGTATCCGGCTATGACAGCCCCGGTGTTTCTGTCTTGAGACTGTGGAGCGCAAAAGCACCGAGCTTCAACATGGAACTCTTTAATCAGGGCGATTATGCCAAAGCACTGGGTCAGAACTCTATGGCGAACTCTATTTCCAAGATTCTGTATCCGAATGACAACCATCTGGAAGGCAAGTCCCTGAGACTGCGTCAGCAGTACTTCCTGTGCGCTGCTGCTGTGGGCGATATTGTCAATACACATATGAACGTATATGGCACACTGGATAACCTGCATGAAAAAGTAGCCATCCACATCAATGACACACATCCGACACTTGCCATTCCGGAACTGATGCGCATTCTGCTGGATGACTGCGGCTACGGCTGGGAACAGGCATGGCATATCGTTACCAACACATTTGCTTACACCAACCACACCGTTATGGCAGAAGCTCTCGAAAAATGGGATGTCAACATGATGAAGCACATCATTCCGAGAATCTTCTCTATTATTGTAGAAATCAACAACAGATACTGCCAGTCTCTGATGGAGCGCAACGGCTATGACAGTGCCAAGACAACCAGAATGTCCATCATCAAAGACAACACCATCCACATGGCTACGCTTTGCGTTGCTGCTTCTCACAGTGTCAACGGCGTTTCTAAGCTTCATTCTGAAATCATCAAGACAGATGTCTTCAAGGACGAAGCCGCTGATACACCGCACAAGTTCAAGAACGTAACCAACGGTATCGCTTACAGAAGATGGCTCTATCAGTCCAATCCCGGCCTGACACAGCTCCTGCGCGATACTATCGGAAACGGCTTCCTGAAAGATGCTTCCCAGCTCTCGAAACTGGCTGTTTTTGCTGATGATGCTGCTGTTCTGGAACGTATCATGCAGGTTAAGAAAGAAAATAAAGAACGCTTTGCCAAGTATGTAAAGCATTCTTCCAAAATTATCCTGAATACAGACAGTATCTTCGACGTACAGGTAAAACGTCTGCATGAATACAAGCGTCAGCACCTGAATGTCATGAACATTCTCGCACAGTATAACTATCTGCTTGAAAACCCGAATGCAGATTTCACCCCCAAAACTTATATCTTCGCTGCCAAGGCAGCTCCCGGCTATTACCTGGCAAAGCAGATTATCAAGATGATTTGGGCTATCTCTGAAGAAATCAGAAAGAATCCGCGCATCTCTGACAAGCTGGCTGTTCATTTTATTGAAGACTATCGTGTCACCCTGTCCGAACTGCTCATGCCTGCAAGCGATATTTCTGAACAGATTTCCCTTGCCGGTACAGAAGCTTCCGGTACAGGCAACATGAAACTCATGCTAAACGGTGCAGTCACCCTCGGCACACTCGACGGTGCTAACGTTGAAATCAAGGATGCTGTCGGCGATGACAATATCATCATCTTTGGTATGAAAACGGAAGAAGTCAATGCCAGAAAAGCAAGTTACAATCCGGAGAAAATCTACAATGAAAATTACACTGTCCGCGATTGTGTCAACAGAATGTACCACGGCATCAACGGCTGTACGTTCAATGAAGTTGCGGACTCCCTCAAGCAGAGAGACCCCTATATGGTTCTTGCTGATTTTGATTCCTACCGCGAAGCACAGAACTTCAGCACAGAATGCTATAATGACAAGATGCGCTGGGCCAAGATGTCCCTGATGAACACCGCTGGTGCAGGCATCTTCTCCGCTGACAGAAGCGTTTCTGATTATGCCCGTGATATCTGGGGTCTGTAATTTCCGTATTGATTTTTAAATGATTGATAAAGGCGTGTCTGACTTCCTGAGCCAGACATGCTTTTGTCCGTCTGCAAGATACCAGGGATTACCAGAATTTTCCGGATTCATGAAAGGAGACCGTAATTATGAGCCATTTATACGATAGCTGGGATTTGAATTATAAAACACCATTTGGTGCAGTTAAACAAGGAAGAATCTGTTTTTTCTCGATTCGTCTGCCGAAAGAAGTCAAGCCAGATTTCTCGCCGTGCGTGGTGATGTACCGTCCGGGTTTCAAAGAACGCTTTATGCATATGCATGTTATCGCTGAAGAAGAAGACTGTTTTGTCTGGGGAACAGGCTATATTCCGAAATATATCGGTGTGCATTACTATTATTTTGCTTACACCGTCTGCGGACAGAAATTCTATATCAAAAAAGTTGCCGGACATATCGGCAATCTGAATGACGGCGATTTATTTCAGCTCACTGTCTATGATGAAAATTACAAAACGCCGGAATTCCTCAAAGGCGGAATCATGTACCAGATTTTCCCTGACCGTTTTTGCAAGAGCGGAAAAGTTCACGAAAACATTCCGGAAGGGCGTGTGCTCCGTGATGACTGGGGCGGTACGCCTTACTACAAGCCTGACCAGAATGGCCATGTCTGGAATAATGACTATTTCGGGGGCGATTTGGCCGGCATTCAGGAGAAACTCCCCTATCTTGCCGATTTGGGTGTGACATGCATCTATCTGAACCCTGTATTTGAATCTCATGAAAATCACAGATACAATACAGCAAATTATATGAAAATTGACCCGCTTCTTGGCACAAACGAAGATTTCAAATCACTCTGTGAAGAAGCCAAAAAATACGGCATGAGTGTCATTCTGGACGGTGTTTTCTCCCATACGGGGGCAGACAGCATCTATTTCAACAAGTTCGGACGATATGACACGGTCGGAGCTTATCAGTCCAAGGACAGCCCCTATTTCAAATGGTATACGTTCTGGAACTTCCCGAACGAATACGAGGCTTGGTGGGGCATTGATACCCTCCCCAACGTGCAGGAAAACAACAAAGAATATACTAACTATATCTGCGGAACAGAAGGTGTTCTTGAATACTGGCTCTCCATGGGGGCAGCCGGATTCCGGCTTGATGTTGCTGACGAACTCCCTGACGAATTCCTGAACCATCTGCATGATTGTGTCAAGAAATATGACTCTGACAAAATCATCATCGGCGAAGTGTGGGAAGATGCTTCCAACAAAGAAGCCTATGGCATCAAGAGAAGCTATCTGTTAGGCCATCAGCTCGATTCTGTCATGAATTACCCCTTCCGTGAAGCCATTATTAATTATATCAAGGGCATGTCCAGCCGAGATTTCCAGACAGGCATCATGACGATTCTCGAAAATTATCCGAAAGCTACTGTTGATGTGCTCATGAATTTTGTTTCTACACACGATATTGAACGTGCTATCAACCGTTTCGGAGGCGAAAACTGCGACGACAAATCCAAAGACTGGATGGCAGAACGCTATCTCAACGAATGGGAATACCGCCGCGGAAAAGCGATGCTGGAAGCCGCTATGGCACTGATGTTCTTTCTCCCCGGTGTGCCCAGCATCTACTACGGCGACGAAGCCGGATTGCAGGGTTATAAAGACCCCTTCAACAGAAGATGCTATCCGTGGGGACACGAAGATACTGACTTAATCAATTATACCAAAGAACTCGGCAGAATCCGCAAGGCTTACAAAGTTTTCAAGAATGGCAGACTTCAATTTCTCCCTGCTCAGGATGATGTCATGGCATTTGTCAGAATGCAGGAAACTGCCGGAATCGATGTTCAGATTTATGTCAACCGCTCCCAGCATGAACAGCAGGTCACTTTCCAGCCCTGCCATGAAAATTATATCCTCCACAAAACCGAACACGGCATTCTGGAAGATAATCTTGTCAAGCTCGCGCCGTTTGACTATGCTGTTATTGTCTGCCGGAATCCTGATAAAATCAGAAAATAATTTCTGGAATCAAAAAGCACTCTGTTTCAGACAGTGTGCTTTTTAGTTATATTTGCCATAAATTCAATCTGGAAAATATTGTTTCTTGACATTTTCTACAAAATATGTTATCATAAATATGTAATCACGTGATACAGCTTTTAAACTTACTATTTTACTCGGAAAGGAGTTTTTCACTCATGCAGAAAAGAAAATTTATCGCTGGACTCTGCGCCCTGCTCATGGCATGTTCTGCCGGAGCGGTATCTGTTCCCGTTCATGCCGCCGCGACTGAAAATTCCGTCAGCAGTTCCATGCAGAATTACGCTGATGAAGTCGTTTCGCTCATTAATCAGGAACGCAGTGCTCAGGGGCTGAACCCTCTGAAAGCCGTTCCTGTTCTGAATCAGTGCGCCGAAATCCGCTCCAAGGAGCTTGTGACGGCCTTTTCCCATACCAGACCGGACGGCAGAAGCTGTTCGACTATTCTTGATGATACGGGTGTATCATGGCAGACAACAGGCGAAAATATCGCCTATGGGTATAATTCTCCCCAAGCTGTCATGGAAGGCTGGATGAATTCCTCCGGCCACAGAGCCAACATCTTGAATGCGAATTTTGATTCTGTTGGTGTCGGGGTGATTTCTCAGAACGGTATACTCTACTGGACGCAGATTTTCACAGGCGGTGCGGAATATCAGGATACTTATCAGCCGGAAATCATTCCGGAAACGGCTGTCACCGTTCCGGAAACTAAGGAGGATTCTCCTGCTCCGTCCGGTATCTGTATCGGAGATTTCTGCTTTGACTGTATCGGAACGGACTGCACCAATCCGCAGAATCTTCTTGAATGCCTGAACGGAAATTGTTCCGGCGGCAACTGCAATACACAGGATATTCTCTCCTGCCTGACTGACAACTGCACAACAGGAAACTGTAATTCCCTGCAAGGCTTATTACAGAATTTCTGCAAATAAAAACAATCCTCCTGAAAACAAACTCCCTGAATCAGCCATTCAGGGAGTTTGTTTCTGTCGTTTTTCGATTTCTCTGTTCTTCTTCGAGAAAGGACATCCGCAGAAATCCTGCCGATACAGGCAGTATTCCCTTGAAAGCTCGATAGAACGCTTATAGCCCTCTTTCTTCTTGAAATCCGTCGGAAGCCATGACACGCCCTTTTCCTCGGCAATCTGAAAGCCCGCCGTGTTGATAAACGGCGCATCTTTATGAGGACTGAGTGTCAAAGTCGTGGCGAAATATTCAGCTTTTAATTCAAGAGCCTTTTCTGCTGTCTTCTCCAATCGCATAGCGATACACTTCTGACAGCGGATGCCCCGTTCTGGTTCGTCCGGAAATTCCTGCGCGAATGCAAGAAATTTTTCCGGCTCATAATCGCCCTCAATAACTTCAATCCCCAGTGCCGGAGGAAATTCCTGTACAAAGCGTTTCAGTTCCGATAACCTGTACTGATATTCCGCTTCCGGAATGATATTCGGATTGTAGAAATATAACTTGATTTCTGCTTTTTCGGCAATTTTTTCAAGGCACGCGCTCGAACACGGCGCACAGCAGGCATGTAATAACAGACTGGGCTTTTTCTGATTCAGTATCTCCTGCATTTCGGCTTCATAATTACGTTTCTGCATGGGTTTAGTGGTCTCCTGTAAAATCTTCATACACTTCCGGTTCAGTCACATCCATGGCAGATGTTGCATTATAGCGCGTTGTTTCCAGATAAGCTTCTGTTCCTTCTGTAATCGCCTGTGCCAAATCTTCGATATGATTCAGAATCCAGCGCGAAGTTGTCACATTATCATGAAATTCGACTTCCAGCAGACAGCACGGGCTGACGTTATTGAAAATTTCATATAAATCACGCTGATACTGGTCTTTTACGCCTCTGTCCTCCGTAGGAGTCACGGAAGCCACACGGTTATAGATATTTTCAGCCAGTGCCAGACTGCCGACAATATCCGTATTGTAGAAACATTCTGTTCCCTCGCCGTTGCCGGATTCTCCGCTGGAATTGCTGTGAATTGCCACATATGCACCACATTTGAGCTTGTTTCCCTGCTTGACTTTTGCCGGAACGTCGTCATCTTCACCGCATATGTAGACCTGAATGCCGTCTTCTTCGAGCATTGTCTTGACACGGCGGGCAATCATCCACATGGCCTTTTCTTCGGTGATATTCTTATCACAGGCATAGAGATTATCTTCTTGTGTAGAAGGGCTGAGGAATACAGCCATAGAGTTATCAATGACTTCTTCGGTTGTCGGCTGGGTTTCGACAGGCTGGGTCTCCAGACTGCTGACCGGTTCGGTTTCAGAACCTCTTAATTTTTTTGCACAGGAACTGATGCTGGAAATAATCAGTATCAGCAGAAGAATCAGAACGGCAAAAGCACCTGCAATTCTGTCCCATCTGGCACGTTTGCGGAGTTCCAGCCAGGTTTCTTTTTTCTGCATATTCCACCTCTTTTTATACTGGTATCAGAAACATCAAAAAGCATATAAATTAATTATACAACAGAATCCGGCAATTGTCAACTCCATTCAGCAGTATGTCACGAATTTCCTGTATGCATTGCCTGATAAATCTGATTTTTCGGGACACCTGTTTCTTTTGCAGAAAGCTTTGCAGATGCAGAAGGGCTCATGCCTTCAGAAAGATACCGTTCTGCAAGAGAAACGGCATCTTCCAGCGTGAAAGCCTCTGTCTGCTTTTGCACGCCGTCCAGAACGAGAACATATTCTCCTCTGGGGGATTTGTCAGTATAATACTGTACGGCTTCTGTGAGGGGCATTCTTAGGACTTCTTCATGAATTTTAGTCAGTTCACGGCAAAGGGAAATATTTCTTCCGGAATCTGAAATTTCTGCCAAATCGGAAAGTGTTTTACAAAGCTTGTGAGGGGCTTCATAAAGAACGGCTGTTCTGGATTCGGATTTCAGGTCTTTCAGCATTTCGGAACGCTGTTTCTTCTCGACAGGCAGAAATCCATAGAATACAAACTGTTTTGTCGAACCACCGCAGACGGATAATGCTGTTATCACGGCACTTGGGCCGGGAACGGACTGCACCGGAATGCCTCTTTCACGGCAGATTCTGACGAGTTCTTCGCCGGGGTCAGAAATGCAGGGCATTCCGGCATCTGTCACGACAGCACAGCTTTCTCCTGCCTGAATGCGGTCAGCAATATGATTCATGACAGAATCCGTACTATGTTCATGACAGCTCACCAGTTCGGTTTTAATCTCGAAATGTGTCAGCAGTTTCCGGGTAACACGCGTATCTTCGGCAGCAATAAAATCCACTTCTTCCAGCACTCTGAGCTGTCTCAGGGTCATATCCTCCAGATTTCCGATAGGTGTGCCGGTGACATATAAAATACCGCTCATGCGGATTCTCCTTTCTGATATAAAGATTCGGCCTGTTTGGTCAGTATACCGTTTTCATACATGATGAATGGCTTTTCCATTTGCAGGAAGCGTTTTCCGTCTCTGCGCCCCTCCAGCAGAAACAGCCATGGCATATCCTGAGCTGTCCGGGAAACGAACTGTAAACGTTTCGGCTCGACACGCGCTTCACGCATGGCGCAGATATAATCCGGAAGCCGTTCCGGACGACCGCAGATACAAAGCCGTCCGCCGGATTTCAATAATTCTGATGCTTTCCGGCAGATATCCTCCGGCATACAGAATACCCCGTGACGAGCAATTCTCTGGGCTTCCAGCTCGGCTTCAAATCCCGAACCGCATGGCTGATACGGCGGATTGCAGAGTATCAAATCAAAATTCTTCTCCTCCGGAGTGAAATTTTTTAAATCACAGCAAACCGGAATGATATGTTCCGCATGACTGAGCTGAATTCCGGCTTTAAGCTGTTCGATTGCCTGTTCCTGAATATCGACAGCATAGATGACTTTCGGCGGACGGGATTTCTGCATCAGCAGGGGGATAATTCCGCATCCCGTGCCGAATTCGCAGACTTTTTCTTTCTGCTTGTATTTTGAAAAATAAGTCAGCAGAAAGGCATCTGTGCCGAATCTGTGCTCCTGCGACGTACAGACAAAAATATTTCCACCGATTGGTTCTTGCTTGAAATTCATGAAATCCTCCTCCGGACAAAAAGAAGCCGCCGCAGAGGACAGCTTCTTCTGAAATATTTGAAAATTTGTGATTATTCTGTTGTTCCATCAGGCAGAATAGTGATGTAACCGTTGATTTCGTTTACATTAACCTCAGTATTATCTGCTCCGACTGCTGTAACATCTCCGTTAAAAGTAACAGCATATTCGCCCGGCTCAATGTTTGCCGGAATATCAAATATCAGATACAGAACTGCTCCGCCATTTGCACCTGCTGTCTGGCCTTCGGGGCTTGTGGCAGATACTTTTATTGTCCCTGAACTGTTGGCAACATCAAATGTCATAGTATTGTATTCCGTTCCTACTTCAATATTAGTCAGAGAAGGTTCGCGCGGTATAGAAACTTCAAAATTAAAAGCAGAATATGCTGAACCCTTTTCGTCATCAGCACTTACCGAAATCGGCAGTTTTACACCGGACTGGCCTGCAACAGCAGAAACACTTCCGATTTCCCAAGAAGCATAAAGTTCTTCGAGAGGAGCTTCTTCAGAAGTTTCCTGTGTTTCTTCTTCAGAAGTTTCCGGAGTTTCTTCTGTTGTGTCCTGTTCATCATGGATGGGCTGCTGGTCTTCGTGTTCTACGTACGTAGTTTTTCTGAGCTGAATCCAGTCAAAGATATTGACAACACCATCGCCGTTGACATCCGCACCCTTGAACTGTGCTTCAGTGATAGTCTTTCTGCCATGCAGATAATTACCGAGTGTGTCCAAATCGACAGCTTCGGGCTTCACAATACCGCCCTCGCCATTGATTCTGACAGTGTTTTCCTTGCAGAATTCCTGAACTGCCGGAGATTCGCTCACAATGTTGATATTTTCATCAACTTCCGGAATGACACCTTCACCATAGCCGACAGCATATTCGCCGACTTTCTCAACACTTGCAGGAATTTCGACTTCTGTCAAAGAAGAACAGCCTGCCAGTGCATAACCGTCAATTTTGGTGACAGTCTCCGGAATATCAAGTGTTTCGAGAGATTCACATCTGTATAATACATGATTGCTGAGTTTTTCCAGACCTTCGGGAAGTGTGATTTGTGTCAGGGCAGTGCATCCGGCAAAACTCCAGATACCCAGTTCACTCATACTGCCCTCGAATATAGCAGATGTCAGTGCTGTGCAGTTATAGAAGGCATAACTACCGATAGACTGTACACTTGCAGGAATGATGATATTTTCCAGAGATTCGCAGTCATAGAATGCATACACGCCGATTTTTTCCACATTCTTCGGAATGTCGATGGACGGCAGACTTCTGCACTTGCAGAATGTATATTCATCAATAGAAGTGATTTTGGACGGAAGATTGATGCTCTCCAGTGCTTCGCAGTTATAGAAGGCATAACCTTCAATTCTGGTAATGGATTCCGGCAGATTCACTGTTTTCAGCGCGTTACAGCCATTGAACGCGTTTCTTCTGATTCTTGTGATAGAATCCGGAATGACAACATTTTCCAGAGCGTGGCAATCTTTGAAAAGTTCAACTTCGATATTCTCCATGCCGGAAGATAATGTCACATCACGCAGATACAGGCAGTTATTGAATGCGCCTTCGCCGATATTCTGAACTGTATCCGGAATGACAATTTCTTCCAGAGCAGAAAGTTCAAATGCATGGTCACGGATTCTGGTAACGCTTGCAGGGATATTGACTTTTTTCAGCGCACTGCACTGATAAGCAATCTTATCCGGAATTGTAGTGATACCTTCTGCAAAACTGAGTGTCTGCAAGCTGGTACAAGTCGTAAAAATATAACCGCCAAACGCATTGACATTACCTGGAACAGTAACTTCTGTCAGAGCCGTGCAGAATGCGAATGCTTCTTTTCCGATATTAGTCAGGGTATCCGGCAGATTAATAGATTTCAGGGCAGTACAGCTCTCGAATGCGCCTTCTGCAATGTTTTCCACGTTTTCCATACCAGAAACTTCTTCCAGATTGGTGCAGTTACAGAACGCATATGCACCAATTTTATTAACAGTATCTGGAATGGTGACTTTTTTCATCTGGCATTCTTGGAATGATTCCGGATAGAGCACCTGTACAGGAAAATCCGTATCACCGTCATTCATTGTTGCCGGAATGGTAATTTCTTCTGCGGTTGTGTTATTACACTTGATAATTTGGACATAGCCAAGCTGGACATACTGAATTGTATAGTCACCAACTTCATAATATTTACCACTGTTCCAATTGGACGGCACAGCAGAACTCATTGCCTGTGCAGTCAGCGGTTTGATGATGCCTGTGTTTTCCAGCGCGGGCACACTTCCGGCAAATACCATTGTGAATGCAAGCACACCAGCGGCTATTCTGTTCATCTTCATAATAAAAACCTGCCTCTCTAAAATATAAAAAATTTTTCAGAATGTATTTATAAATCCAGCCCCTCTGCAAAACTTATAAATATAATCTTATTATACAGTATGAAATACACATTTGTCAAGTATTTCAGTGAAAAAAACTAATCTTCTTCCAGAATTTTCGGTGCTTCGGCATTGAGTTCAGCAATTTTTTGATTTTTTCTTTCAATTCTGTATTCCCGACTCTCAAGAAAATTCCAGACAGCGAGAATTAGAACCAGAAAAGCCGGGAATCCTATCGGCAGAAGCCTGTTCTGATACAGTTCGCTGACGGGTTTCATACTTTCGCCAATGCCGGAAAAATTCTGGTCAGCATAGGCGCAGAATTTTCTTAACACAGTCATACAGCAGACAGTCCCGGCAATATCCAGAATCCCAGAAATCAGATTCAGCATATACAATTTTGATTTTTTTCCGATAAAACAGCAGATGACAGAAATTAAAATCAGTCCTGCCCCCAGAAACATCCAGAAGCTGTAAACACCAAAAATTTCCGGATAATTTCCTTCTCTGACATTATATTTCCAGCCGGATGCTGAAAGCATTGCCATAAAGCCCGGAAATATCACTGCCGTGAGAATCAGAAGTATTTCCAAACAGATTCTGATAAATTTTTTCATAAATTTCCCCTTCTGTATTTTATTCACTCTGATAAATCTGCCGTGTCCGGTGATACTAATCCTGTGCATCATCATGCACAGAAAGCAGGTGAATCATGAACATTCACAGAAGCATCAAATCCGGAATTCTGGCACTGAGTGCCATACTCTGCACCCATCCGGTATGCAGGGCATTCTACTGTGCCGGACATCTGGCAGATTCGTATTATGTAAAAAACGGCGAAACACTGGAAGTCTCCCATTGTATCGGGGCTGTACCGGCTTCCGGCATGGCGGTATCTGCCACGCAACTGAAATTATTCGGCATCTTTCCAGTCAAGGAAGTGGCCGTTCAGCCCTCAGAAGAAGTCATGCTTGTGCCGTGCGGTCAGCCGTTCGGAATGCGTATGCTGATGAACGGCATTATGGTTATCGGCTTCGGAGAAGTGGAATCCGAAACAGGCGGATGTTGTCCGGCGGTTTCGGCAGGCATCCGGGAGGGCGATATGATTACAGCCGTCAATCATGAAACACTGA
>SVNI01000013.1:0-21123 GCA_015066975.1 Ruminococcus sp.
CGAGATTGACTTCTTCGCCTTCTCCGAGAATAAACAAATCAAAAAAATCGACAATCGGTTCGGGATTGCAGGCACAAGGTCCTCCGCCGACAACCAGAGGGGCTATCTGTTCTCCCCTGTCTTTCTGCAAGACCGGAATGCCGGCCAAATCCAGCATATTCAGAATATTCGTATAGGACATTTCATATTGCAGAGTAAAGCCGATAAAATCAAAATTCCGGATTTCGTCACCGCTTTCCAGCGCATAGAGCGGAATCTGTTCCCGGCGCATGATTTCTTCCATATCTGTCCACGGTGCAAACACTCTTTCACACCAGTAGTTTTCCCGTTCGTTAATCAGCGAATATAAAATTTTCATACCCAGATGTGACATGCCGACATCATAAATATCCGGAAAGCAAAATGCAAACCGAACATCTATTTTCGATTTATCCTTGATGATTTCGCCGATTTCCCCGCCCGTATAGCGCGACGGTTTCTGCACATCCAGCAGAAACGGTTCTATTCTGGAATTCAGCATCAGTTAAGATTCACGCCCTTTCTTTTCTGAATCAGAGGTGCAAAATAATTTCTGTTTTCGGGAGTATCCTTGATTTTCATCAGAGGCTTATTTCTTTCTCCTCTTTTCAACGGCAGAAGATAGAACTGCAATTCGCCTTCTTTGGCTTCGGTGAGCAGTTTCCGGGGTTTGAGTGCTCCCATAGAATAATAGCCCTGCTGCGTAATAAACCCTGTATTGAGCATCATCATGGAAAACCAGAGCATCCCCATAAATAAATAGAAAAATCCGTTCTGCTGATGACGGCTCATTTTTTCAAGATATTCCTGCCGTTTCTGTGCGATATATAATTCTTCATCCGGGAGCTGAATTTCTCCGGCTTCTTCTTCATAGGCCAGAAAAGCCTGTATGCCGACTGTCTGACTGGCTTCGAGCACTTCCCGGCAGGAATGCGACTCTGTAAAATTCAGCACAGAAATCACCAGACTGACAATCACAACGACATAATAGCACCAGTAGAACATTCTGTGGAAAATCTTATGAAACTGCAAAATGCCGGCATTGGATGCCTTAATCCATGTCAGGCCTCCTGCAACGACAGTATACAAAAATAATCCCCCACTTACTGAAACTGTCAGAATATAAAATACTGCCCGGATTGTACTAATCCCCATTCAATAAAAACCCCTTTCTTAAAAATTGCCATATCGTTTTTATTTTATCACAAAGAAGGGGATTTGTCAACTGCAAATTCAGAAAATGCCAGATAAACCGCTGTCAGATACAGCGACGGATTCTGAATTTTTAAGCAATATAAATAAAATATGCTCACTGCCGACAGAATCATGCAAAAAATACTGCGTATCATCAAAAGTACGGGTCTGTTTTCAAGAAGTGCTTCCAGAACTGCTCCGCCGTCCAGAATCCGGTATGGCAGAAGATTGAACAGCCCCATTCCCAGATGAAGCACTGCCGTCACAGGACTGACATTCCGGAACAAAACGGCACAAATTAGATTCATCACAGGACCGCTGAGAAAAACAGCCAGTAACTTTCCGTCAGGAAGCAGACAGGCATTTGTTTTCATCCGGATGCCGACGGCATACAGCCGAATTTCCTGTATGCCGGATTTTGTCAGGCACATAGCCAGCCCATGCCCCAACTCATGAATCAGGCAGACAAGAAATGCTTGTTTCAGCAAATCCGCATCCGACTGTAAGAACAATACCGCCAGCATTGCCGGAAAACTGAAATCCATCACAATCCGGCACTTCTGAAACCTCAGTTCCAAAGCTGTTTCACCTGTTCGATAATATCCAGAATCCACGGCAGAGAATCCGCATGAGTGGCGGATTCAAACTGATTCACGGCATTCTGAAAGCTCTGCACATCCCACAGCCTGACTGCGAACAGAATTGTCAGAACCACAATGCAGATAATATACTGGATAAAAAACACATCCGCACAGCTTTGTTTTTTCTCCGGAACTTCTGTTTTTTCAGGGGGAATCCATTCGGATGCTTCTTCTTCACCGGGATTCTGTTCGGGAATTTCGAGAATGATTTCATCATCTTCCGGCATGATACAAGCTCCTTTCGTGATTTTTGTATATTCTATGTAAAATCGCAATTGAAAATGCGCTTCTCTATGTTCCATAGGTTGCATTTCGGTCATATTCATGCTATGATAGAGTTATCAAAATTCAAAAGGAGATGTTTTTTCATGAATCATTATGTAACCGGTGCGCTTATCAAAACCATGCGTGAAGCGCAGAATCTGACACAAGCCGAACTTGCCGGAAAAATCAACGTCAGTGACAAAGCTGTTTCCCGATGGGAAACCGGCAGAGGCTTTCCGGATATTACTCTGCTCGAACCGCTTGCCAATGCGCTGAAAATTTCTGTCACGGAACTGCTTTCCGGCGGATGCGTCACAAACAGAAATCTTTCCGGAAACATGTTTCGTTCGTGTTTTTATATCTGTCCGGTGTGCGGAAATATTATTCATACGATGGGCGAAGCCGTCATCAGTTGCTGCGGAATTACCCTTCCGGTGACAGAAGCAGAACTTCCGGATGAAGCCCATCAGATACAAATTGAAAAAGTAGAAGATGAATACTTTATCACGATTCCGCACGAAATGACCAAACAGCATTATATTTCCTTTATCGCAAGCATCACGACAGAACGTGCTGAAATTGTCCGTCTGTATCCGGAAGGCAATGCACAGGTGAGGTTTTCGCTTCGGGGAAACGGCCGTCTTTACTGGTACTGTAATCATCACGGACTGATGTATCAGCCGTTCAATACCAGAAAAGCCAGTTCCTGAAAAAATGCCATGAAATGGAATTTTCCGTTTCATGGCATTAATTTTATTCTGTTTCGGGTTCTTTCTTGATGCCGAATACAAAGCGCAACACTCCGGCGAGGACTTTCGGGCTTTTAATCACAACGATTTTCATAAGTAAATCCCTCCTGAATTCAGTATAGTATATCCTATGCAGAATCAGGATTTTTGTGACAGATGATTTTTCGGCGATAAATCAGAATTTATTCATCGGGGAACAGTTTATCATATACTTTTAGCCATTTGTCACCATATTTTGAATCGGCTCTCATTTCGAGTTCGCGATAAAAGTCATCCAGCAAATCCGTAAAAGAATCGAAAAATTCTATTTCGCCGTCAAATTCACGATAAAACTGATTATTTCTGAAATGAAAATAATAATCATCGCCGTCCCCTATTACAGAGCCGACACAGATTTTCTCATCTCCGATAGTCCCGACAGGGGGGAACAATTCCAGAAAACCGCCGTCTATGCGCAAATGCTTTGTCATTCCGAGCCACTCTTTATAGTCGGACGGCAGTGGATTTCCGATTTTATTTTCCCATTCTGAAATTTCCTGTTCTGTTGCAGGAGAATCCATTTCACAGCGACTTTTAAGTGAAATATAGACTTCGCACATTTTTATAATATCATTATAATAATCTTTTATTTCTGAATTCATCGCAATTTTTCATGTCATAAATCCGGATTTATTTTGCCGTCATCACAAGCAGAAGATTTCCTTCCTGAACAGAAACATAAGCTCCGGCTGGAGTACTGACTTCATTACTCAATCCCAGTGGAAACAAATTTTTCAGTTCTGCATTTTCAAGCGGATATTTTGCGCCTGTAATCGTCACACCTTTGCAGACTTCGGAAAGCGCAAACAGTGAAAAATAAGGATAGAAATCTGGAATCAGAAAATCTGTTTCTCCGGTGTTCAGATTTGTGAGCACCTGTTTTTTATAATACAGTACGGCAGTCATATTTTCTTCGGCAATGTTCCGGAGCATCTGCAAATTGGCGATACTATGGTCGATTCTATCACCGCCGAATGCACCATAAATCATAAATTCTGTACGTCCATGTTCTTTGGCAAATTCCACACAAGCCCATGTATCAGAAACGTCTTTCTCGACCGGATAGCGGACAATTTTAATATCTTCCGGAAGCTTATTCGTATAGGAATCGAAATCGCCGATAAGCACATCCGGCTTGATGTTCTGTTTCAATGCGTGGCGATAACCGCTGTCCGCACATAGGATAAGTGCTTGTTCCGGAATACGGATGGTTTCTGTCACATCTCCTCCGGCAATAATCACACAGGTTTTCATAATTCCCACTCCTTGATTTGTTTCGATTCTTCGTACATTTCGCAGTAACTCTGATGACGGCTTTCCGGAATTTTTCCGACTTTGACGGCTTCCAGCACAGCACAGCCTTTCTCGCAGGTATGGGAGCAGTCATGGAATCTGCACTGATTCTGATATTCGGCAAATTCGACAAAGCAGTCAGCGAGTTCTTCTTTTCTGATAATTGCATAGCGCATGGTATCGAATGTAGAAAATCCGGGAGTATCAGCAATATAGCCTCCGCTTGCCAGCGGATAGAGCTGGGCATGTCTGGTAGTATGCTTTCCTCTGCCGAGTTTCTGACTGATTTCGCCTGTCGGAATGGCAAGAGTAGAATCCAGCGCATTGAGCAGAGTCGATTTTCCTGCACCGGAATTCCCTGTCAGGGCACTGACTTTATTCTTGAAAGCATCCCGAACGGCTTCGAGGGTTTCAGGCTTCTGATAGTCGACAGGCAGAATCGGAATCTCTATCGAACTGTAAAGCTGATAAATCGCTTCATAAGATGCCAAATCAATTTTTGTCAGCAACAATAACGGCTGAATGTTTTTATAAGCCGATACGGCGATAAATTTATCCAACAGTCTTAAATTCGGCTGAGGTTCGCACATCGAGACCACAAAGCAGAGCTGGTCGAGATTGGCAAGGGGCGGACGGATGATTTCATTTTTTCTCGGAAGCACTTCTGCAATGACATCCTGTTCCAGCCGAACCCAGTCGCCGACATAAGGTTCTTGTTCTTTTCTGCGGAGAATACCTCTTGCCGGGCATTCTTTCAGAACACCGTCAGGGGACGCTACGGTGTAGAGCCCCCTGACGGATTTGATAATGATATAGGCTTCCGAAAGATTACGTTCTGTCATTATACTTCGGGAGCTTCCAGATTCGGGTCAGCAATTGCCTGACCGTCTTCATCAGTTGCCAGTTCTGTTGTTTCAGAATCGGCTGCTTCTGTAGTAACCTGCGGTTCTGTGATAGGCTCATCAGTCGGCAGTTCATACGGGAAGGGTTCCTGCGGTTCTTCCACAGCGGGTGCAGCGGTTTCGATAATCGGGTCAGTAATGACGGGGGCTTCTGTGATGACAGGTGCTTCTGTCGGATGATTGATACCGCCGACAGCTTCAAATGCGCCCTGAACGTCCTCACGGACAGCGGTGTAAGAAATATTTGTGAAGTCGAAGTTGTATACACCAAGTTCAGCCTGCTGATTGGTTGCATAGTTGCTCAGGATAACTACAATCTGCTGTGTGCCAGTGCCTTCAACAGGGGTATTGACAGTGCCGTTGGAGAATGCGGCATTGATAGTGCTGCTGTATGCGATAGTAGTGCCGTTGCTGTCGAGGAAGTCGAGCACGAAACGTCCTGTTGCATTGGAAGGCAGTGTCAGGGAGAACGGAACGATACCGGTCGGGTCTTGGCCGTTGCTGTAAGTGAGTGTAATTTCAGTTCCGGGAGGAACAAGCTGACCAGCATCAATACTCTGTGCAATGACAATATTTTCTTCTTCTGTGGAGGGAGCTTCCTGTACATTGACTTTCAGGCCATAGTAATCGCAGAGGGTCTTGGCATGTTCGAGGGTATCGCCAATCATATTCTGGATTTCCACATTTTCAGTAGTTGCGCCCTTGCTGATATACACAATGATAGTAGAGCCGGCTTCTGCCATTTCACCGGCAGCGGGTTCGGTACGGATAACTTTAGAGGCTTCTACACCTTCGGAGCTCATTTCGTATTTCTGGTCGATAACGAAATCTTCCTGCTCCAGAATCTTCTTCGCATATTCGTAGTGATAGTTCTTGACATCGGGCACTTCCACCATGCTGATACCCAGAGACACATTAACATAGACGGTCTGACCGGTTGTAATGGCATCACCAACAGCAACATCCTGGAAATAGATGACATCTTTTTCATAAGTGGAATTCTCTGTCTCGTTAATCTGAATATCGAGATATGTGTAAGCTTCTTTTGCTTCGTAGTAGTCCATGCCGACAAGGTTAGGCATTTCGTATTTTGGTGACTGTCCGGTCTGTTCGATAACACCCTTGACGAGCCACAGAATGAAGAACACAGCGACTACAATAAATGCGATAGTGACAGCAGTCATGACAGGGATGAATAAAGAACGGGATTCTTCTTCCTCTTCTTCTTCGTCCTCATCCTCGTCGTTGTCATCTTCTTCGTCTTCTTCGCCGTCCTCGTCGTCTTCGTCCTCATCCTCGTCATAATCATCATCTTCGTCGTAGTCGTCGTCATCATCATAATCGTCATCATCATAAGATGTACCGATATACTGTGTTCTGGCGGAATCAGAAGGCATATCTTCGGCGACTTCTTCATAATAGCCGAAAGTCATATTCGGATTAGACTTGAAGCTTTCGATATCTTTAATCATATCTGCGGCTGTCTGATAGCGGTTTTCGGGGTCTTTTTCCATGGCACGGAGAATAATTTCTTCCAGGCCTGCGGGGATATCGGGATTGATAGCTCTGGGACGCTGGGGGGTGTTGTTCATATGCATCACAGCGATAGAAACCGGCTTGTCAGCATCAAACGGCTTCTGTCCGGTGAGCATTTCATAGAACATTGTACCCACGGAGTAGATATCGCTCTTTTCGTCCACCTGGTCGCCTCTTGCCTGTTCCGGACTGATATAGTATACTGTTCCGATAGCCTGGTCAGTGGCAGTGTAGGCCTGTTCCTTGGCAGATTTTGCAATGCCGAAATCCATGACCTTGATAGTGCCGTCCGTAAAAAGCATGATATTCTGGGGCTTGATATCTCTGTGGACGATTCCCTTGTCATGTGCGTGCTGAAGCGCACGGAGCACCTGAATGATAAAATGCACGGAGTCTTTCCATGTCAGCACTCTTTCATTGTCGATATACTCTTTCAGGGTAATGCCGTCGATATATTCCATGACCATGAACTGTATCTTGTCAGAAAAGCCGACATCATAGACTTTTACGATATTCGGATGAGAGAGTGTCGCAACCATTTTTGACTCATTACGGAATCTTCTGAGGAATTCTTCATTTTCCGCATATTCTCTCTTGAGAATTTTGACGGCAACAGTTTTATTATCAATAATATCCGTCGCCTTGTAGACATCCGCCATACCGCCGACGCCTATCAGCTCGGTAATTTCATATCTGCCGTCCAGTTTTTTACCAATGTACTTATCCATTCGTTGTGCCTCCATATTGATTTTTATTTTAAAATTAAAATAAATAACTAATTAGTAATAATAGCAAGAGAAATATTGTCCCTCCCGCCTTTTGACAATGCCAGATTCACGAGATTCTGAGGCATTGCCGCAAAAGAACTGCTTTGCATGATATCCAGAATTTCTTCTTCGGAGCAATAGCTTGACAGCCCGTCAGAACACAGCAGAAGCATGAAATCTTCCTGACAAGGAATATGATAATAATCCGGCCGGACAATCCGTTCTACCCCCACAGCTCTGGTGAGCATATTTCTCTGAGGGTGGTCGTCCATGTCTTCCAGTTCAATTTTTCCCTGCTGATAGAGCAGATTCACGACTGTATGGTCGCTGGTAAGCTGACGAATCTGCCCGTCTTCAATCAGATAGGCTCTGCTGTCGCCGACATTCACAATCGAAAGCCAACCGGCTTCCGCAAAAGCCATGACACAGGTCGTGCCCATGCCGTAACTTTGATAATCCATCTTAGCAGTAGAATAAATCACAGTATTTGCCGCTGATACAGACGAGAGCATCAGCGCACGGAGAGCCTCTGCATCCATATTCTGTTCATAACCGGCTGAAAAATGGTCGAATATCTCACGCACAGCAAGCTGGCTTGCCTGACTGCCGCTGTTTTCTCCCCCCATGCCGTCGCAGACGGCTGCGAGGATACAGCCATGATATTCCTTTGCAAATACTTCGTCCTGATTTTCCTCACGAATCAGACCGACATCTGTTGCAGTTGCGCATCGCAATCCTATCACTCCTCTCTTTGGCTTTTCTGCGCAAGGTCAGCTTCATGCCGGAGCTGACCGCAGGCAGCATCAATATCACTGCCGAGTGTTCGCCGGACAGTGGCATGAACGCCCAATGCTTCCAGATACTGCATGAATTTCTGTGCCGCCTTCCGGTCGGCATGGAAACTGCGTTCTTTCACAGTATTGACTGGAATCAGGTTCACATGTGCCTGCTGATGTTTCAGCAGTTCGGCGAGTTTTTCGGCATCTTTCAGACTGTCATTTTCGCCCTCCATGACAGCATATTCATACGTGACGCGCCGTCCGGTCATGGCGAAATAATACTGACAGGCTTCCATCAGTTCAGGCAGAGGATACCGCCGATTGACAGGCATAATCTGACTTCTGCCGGAATTTTCGGGATGATGCAGGGATACGGCAAGCGTGAGGCCTGTTTTTCGTTCTGCAAGCTCCCGGATTCTGGGGACGATACCGCAGGTAGAAAGTGTTACATGCCGGAGGCTCATAGTTCTGCCTTTTGGGTCAGAGAGAAGCTCCAGAAAGCGCATGACATTATCAAAATTATCCAACGGTTCGCCGATACCCATCAGGACAAGGCCGGAAATGCTGATACCTGCATCCCGTTCGGTTTCGTCAATCTGGAGAAGCATTTCAGAAGCTTCCAGATTCCGGACATATCCGGCAATGGTCGAAGCACAGAACTGACAGCCCATTTTACAGCCGACCTGTGTGGAGATGCAGAGTCTCCAGCCGTGCTGATAATGCATCAGAACGGTTTCGACATGCTGTCCGTCGGGAAGGGTATATAAATATTTTACAGTATCATCCATAGATGATGCAAGCTTTCTTGCAATAAATAGTCTTTTTACACAAAATTCAGACTGCAATTTTGTACGGAATGCCGAAGACAAATCCGTCATCTGTGCAAAATCGGTCACTTTCCGGACATGAAGCCAGTGATAAATCTGTGATGCACGGAATTTCGGTTCATGCATTTCCTGCACGGCCTCCTGTAATTCCGGCAGAGTCATGGAAAGAATATCTCTCATAAAGCAATCACTCTGCCTTTCTGCGAAGTTTTGCGGCAAAGAAGCCGTCACATCCGGCATAGGCCGGAGAAAATGTCATCATGCCGGATGCAGAGCCGTATTCCGGAAACGGCACAAGCGAGAATTCCGGATGATGCACCAGAAATTTCTGCACGACTTCCTGATTTTCGCGTTTCAGAACCGTGCATGTGGAATAGACCAGAATACCGCCGTTTTTGAGATATTTCGCGGAAGTTTCCAGAATCTGATACTGTAATTCCGGAAGCGGAGCGAAACTCTCAAGAGATTTATACTTGATTTCCGGTTTCCGGCGGATGACACCGAGACCGGAACAGGGCACATCACAAAGGATTCTGTCAGCCATGGGCATGTTACTCTGATATTGTGCCGCATTCTGCACACCAGTATGCACACAGGTGAGAGTTAATCGTTCTGCGCCGTCCTGAATCAGCTTTGCCCGGTGGGGATGCAGGTCGAATGCATGGACATTTCCCTGATTCTGCATGATTTCCGCGATTGTAAACGTTTTTCCGCCGGGTGCGGCGCACACATCCAGAACAGTTTCACCGGGTTTGGGGTCAAGAATCTGACAGCAGAGCTGTGAAGACAAATCCTGCACATGAAACAGGCCTTTCCGGAACGCTTCCGTATGCCGTACATCTGCCGTCTGCATCTGACGGGCATATTCCAGAATCCCGGCTTTTTCAAGATGAAGTTCCTGCAAGGCATCTGTATCGGATTTCAGAGGATTCAGGCGAATCATATTCGGAGGCGGAAGAAGACTGTCCGCAAAAAAGCGGACTGCGAATTCTTCGCCGTGTTCTTTGGTGATTGTTTTCAGAAGTTCCGCCGGTGCGGAATACTGAATCTGCATATCCTGCCATTTATCGCCGGTCAGAGGAATTTCCTTTCCGGCGCGCTGGAATTTCCGCAGAACGGCATTGATAAAGCCGGATGCACTTTTTTTCCGGAACTGTCCGGCAAGCCGGACAGATTCGTTTACAGCAGCACTGTCCGGAATTTTATCGCAGTATTTCATCTGGTAGAATCCCAGATACAGAATATATTTTACCGGAACATCAAGCTTTTCCGGTTTTTTATCGCTGTAGCATTTCAGAAGATGCTCCAGTGTCAGAAGCCGTTCCGTCACACCATAATACAACTGTGTGCAGAACGCTTTTTCCTGTGCAGAAAGTTCCGAATCTGCAAGGGTTTTATCCAGAAGCAGATTGGAATAGCTGTTTTCTGCAAACGTTTTCATCAGCAGGCTGACTGCTGTTGCTCTTGCGCTTTTCATTCGCCTAACTGCTGACCGGTTTCGAGCTTCTTGCCTTTCAGGAATTCACTGACAGGCATTCTTTTGCTGCCTTCGAGCTGGACTTCTGTAAACTGGATGCTGGTATTTTCACCGCACTGTACAATAAAATTTTTAGCATCAATAATTGTACCGCACGGTGCATCCGGTTTTCCGTCACAGACCAGACTGCGGAAGACTTTCAGACGTTTTCCGCCGAGTCTGGTAAAACCTGTCAGCGCACAGACAGTTCTGTGCAGTTCGGAAGCGGGTTTCGAGAAATCCAGAGCAGACATTTCTTTCCGAATCATGGAAGCATAGCAGGAATCCGCATCATTCTGCTTTTCAGGGGTCAGTGTACCGGCTTTCAGGCCTTCCAGAACAGGAAGAATCATTTCTGCGCCAAGTTCGGCGAGCTGGTCATGCAGTTCGTCAGCGGTTTCATTTTCGGAGATTGTGACGCTTTTTTTCATGAGCATATCCCCGGTATCAAGGCCTTCTGCCATCTGCATAATGGTGATACCCGATTCAGTTTCGCCGTTGAGGATGCAGTGCTGAATCGGTGCAGCACCGCGGTATTTCGGCAGTAAGGAAGCATGAATATTAATACAGCCGTATTTCGGCAGTTCGAGAATTTCCTTCGGGAGTATCTGTCCATAAGCGGCAACAACAATACAGTCCGGCTGAATTTTCTTCAGTGTTTCGAGAGATTTTTCAGCATCTTCGCCCTTTCTGAGAGAAGTTGGCTGATACACCGAAATGCCGTGTTCGAGTGCAGTCTTCTTGACCGGAGAGAACTGTAATTTCATTTTTCTGCCGTTAGGCTTATCCGGCTGTGTAAATACCCCGGCGACTTCGGTTTCAGATGCTAATTTTTTCAGGCAGGGAACGGCGAAATCAGGAGTTCCCATAAAAACAATCTTCATCAGTCGTTTACTCCTCTTCTTCGGAAATTTCTACAAATTCGTCAACTAAATCCAAGAATAATTTACCGTCAAGATGGTCAATTTCATGGCAGGCACAGCGTGCGCCGAGTTCTTTGAGTTCAATTTCAAAGAATTCGCCGTTGCGGTCTTGTGCCTTGACAGTGCATTCATTCGGACGGACAACATAGCCCCACTGGTCAGGACAGGAAAGACAGCCTTCGACATCGCGCTGTTTTCCGCTGGATTTGACAATCACGGGATTGATAAGCTCAATCAGGCCGTTTTCGTCACCGACATCAATGACGGCAATTCGTCTGCGGATGCCGACCTGCGGAGCGGCAAGACCGACACCCTGTGCTTTAGAGAGGGTTTCTGCCATATCGTCGAGCAACTGCCATAATTTTTTATCAAATTTTTCGACAGGTTTGCACTTTGCGCGCAGAACCGGGTCTTCTTTTGTTACAATCTTTCTGATAGCCATAAATGAAAATACAACTCCTTCAAAAAAAATAAATCTGTTATGATTATCATATACCGACAGAACCGTTCATATCCGCATAGACATGAATTTTCGCAACTTCTTTGATTTTTGCACCCTGTTCGAGCGAAGTTCTGATGAACTGCCGGAATACGGCATTATTTTTGCATTTGATGATAATCCGGTAGCGGTATTTATTATTGATTTTTCCGTAGATGCATGGTACAGGGCCTAAAAAGCGGACAGGCATTTTTTCCGTTACTTGTGATTTGACCTGCATCATGCACTCGAAGAATTTCTGTGCGCCGACCGCGGTTTCGTCCTGCTTGTCGCCTGTGAAACCGATAACGCAGATATCGCAGAACGGCGGATAAAGCAAAGCTTTCCGGATGGCGGTTTCTTCCCGGAAGAATGTTTCATAATCCTGTCTAGAAGCAAGACGGAAGACATAATGTTCCGGCATGAACGTCTGGAGTATGGCTCTTCCTGCCGTACTGCCCCGGCCTCCCCGACCGACAACCTGTGTTATCAGGCTGAACGTTCTTTCATAACTGCGGAAATCTCCCGAAAAAAGTGCTTTAT
Organism: Ruminococcus sp.; assembly: GCA_015066975.1. Taxonomy (GTDB): domain Bacteria; phylum Bacillota; class Clostridia; order Oscillospirales; family Ruminococcaceae; genus UBA3855. The sequence goes on from SVNI01000013.1 coordinate 12,470, forward strand.
CGACAGACATGACTCCGACAAGCGTGACATTCGGAAAGTCAAGACCTTTTCCAATCATCTGTGTACCAAGCATGATGTCATATTCACCTTTGCGGAAAGCTTCAAAATTTTCTTCATAAGCGTGTTTTTTCGCAGTGGTATCGGCATCCATGCGGAGAACTCGTGCTTTCGGGAATCTGGCAGAAAGTTCGTCTTCCAGACGCTGTGTACCGAAGCCCATTTTCCGGAATTTCTTTCCGTTGCAGGAAGGGCAGTTTTCCGGAAAAGGCTGGGTATATCCGCAATAATGACAATGCAGAAGATTATCTGTATTATGCCACGTCATGGGAACAGAACAGTGCTGACACTGTACCGGTTTATTACAGATGCAGCAGCTTATGATGGTATGATAGCCCCGGCGGTTCAGGAGCAGAATCGTCTGCTCATGATTTTCGAGATTTTCTGCAATGGCATTATGAAGTGTCCAACTGAATTCGGACATATTCTGATTCTGCCGTTCCATACGCATATCCGCGACGGTGACTTTGGGGAGAGGCATATTCTGATAACGCTGTCTGAGTTCCAGAAGATGATAAATTCCCTGTTTTGCGAGGTAATAGCTTTCAATCGTAGGCGTAGCGGACGCCGGAAGCAGAACAGCATGATGATACCGGCATCTCTGCTTTGCGACTTCAATGGTATCATAACGGGGTGCAGATTCGGATTTATAGGACTGTTCGCCCTCTTCGTCCATGATAATCAGACCGATATCGGAAAGCGGTGCAAAGACAGCACTTCTTGTGCCAATCACGAGCCGGGCAGAACCATTTTTCGCACGTTCATAAGCCTGTCGCCGCTCACCGTCCGAAAGACGGCTGTGCATCAGGGCGACAGCATCGCCGAATCTTCCGGAAAACCGCTGAATCATCTGGGGAGTCAGGCCGATTTCCGGAAGAAGCAGAATTGCTGTTTTTCCGAGCTGGAGCGTTCTTGCAATCAACGCTTCAAAAACGGAGGTCTTTCCGCTTCCGGTGACACCTCTCAGCAGGAAGCATTCCGGCTTGTCGGTTTCCAGATGCGGTGCGACAGCATCATAGACTTTCTGCTGTTCTTCGGAAAGAAGCAGTGTTTCTTCCGGCTTCTGCACGGATGACAGAGTCTGTTTTCTGGTGCGGTTTTTTCTGTTCCGGATGACCGCTGACGGCAGAACCGCCTTGACAGCGTCATAATACGTACAGAATGTATTCTCCCTGAGCCAGAACACCAGCGAAAGCTGTTCCGGATTCAGAGCAGCATCCTGTACTTCCAGAACTTCTTTGATTTTAAAATCCGGCTTCTGTGTGGTGATTTCCATAACAAAGCCGATTTTCTGCCGGCTGGCTTTTCCGAACGGAACAAGCACCATGTCACCGGCAGAACAGGACATATCGTCCGGAATTTTGTAATGATAGAGAATATCAGCAGAATAGGCCGAGCCGATATCCATTGCAACAGCAGCAAACTGTTCCATTACTGAAGAATCGTCTTGTTTGTTTCGGGAGTGGCTTCCACGATTTTGTATTCTCCTCTTGCAAACTCATCCACAGCAGTTTTGACGGGTTTTTCCTCAAGGGGTTCTTCGTTCTTGTAGAGTTCGTCAGCGATTTCTCTTGCTCTTTTGGCAACACCGATAACAAGAGAATAGCAGCTTTCGTTTTTGGTGATTAACTGTGTAATAGCTGGTCTTAACATAATAAACAACCTCCAGAAATAATATAGCAATCAAGCCTTACGGCTGGATTTTGAGTTCTTCGGCGCGGACAACAGATTTAAAATCCGCAATGGCATCATCCAGAACGTCATTGATGATGCAGTAATCATAATTGACTTTCATTTCGAGTTCTTTTTTGGCAGCATCAACACGTTTTTCGATAACTTCCGGTGTTTCCGTACCGCGGTGTTCGAGCCGCTGACGGAGCACTTCAAAGCTGGGCGGAGCGATAAAGATAAACTTTGCATCCGGACGAAGTTCGCGAACTTTCATTGCACCCTGCACTTCGATTTCGAGAATGACATGTTTTCCCTGAGAGAGATTTTCTTCGATAGGAGCTTTCAGAGTGCCGTAATAATTATCGCAGTACTGTGCATGTTCAAGAAAGGCATCTTCTGCAATAAGCTTCTCGAAATCTGTTCTGTCAAGAAAATGATACGTCACGCCGTCGACATCATTAGGGCGTGGCTTTCTGGTCGTGGCAGATACGGAATAATAAAACTTCTTATCTTTGAGAATCTGCCCTAAGATTGTGCCTTTTCCGCATCCTGCCGGAGCAGAAACGACAAACAGAATTCCTTTTTTCATGTGTATGCCTCCTGAGATTATTCAATATTCTGAATCTGTTCTCTGATTTTTTCGATTTCGGACTTAATATCCACGACAATTGCCGTGATTTCGACATCCTGAATTTTAGAACCGATAGTGTTGACTTCCCTGTTCATTTCCTGCACGAGAAAATCGAGTTTTCTGCCGACACTTTCTTCCTGACTGAGGAGATTTTTGAGTTGTTCCAGATGACTTCTGAGCCGGACAGTTTCTTCATCAACCGCAGTTTTTTCGGAAAAAATAGCGGCTTCTGTCAGAATGCGCTGTTCATCAATGGAAGTACTGCTGAGAATTTCAGAAATCTTTGTGAACAGGCGTTCTCTGTATTTTTCAGTCAGTTCGGGGGCTTTTTCTTCGATAACAGCTACCCGGGAAGCGATATATTCTGCACGGCTGAGAACATCTTGGGCGAGTTTTGCGCCTTCGGTTTCACGCATCTGTACAAAGGCATCCAGTGCCTGCCGGGCGGTTTGGAGTACATCTTTGCGGATTTCTTCTTCATCGTCCTGTACTTTCTCGACGCGGAAAATATCAGGCAGATGCAAAAGGCTTTGCCACTTCATGAATATACTGTCATCGTCGTTCTGCATATCATCCATCAGGGAGTAGTCCTTGTTTTCCGGATTCATGTTATAACTGCGCATGGCGTCGAGGTAGCCCCTGACGATTTCGTCATTGACTTTAATATCTGCCTTTTTGCCCTCTACGAGAGTGATTGTGATAGAAATTTCTACTTTTCCTCTGGAAACTTTTGTCTTGACAAGTGATTTCAGGTCTTCTTCCAGATAAGTGTAATTTCTGCCGATACGGACATTTTGTTCGAGAAATCTGGAATTGACGGACTTGATTTCGACGAGAATATCTCTGCCGTCAATCTGGTTCTGTGCACGTCCGTAGCCGGTCATACTTCTAATCATGCTATTGTCATCCCCTTTTTCATAATTTTCTGCTTTTGCAGATAGTTTATCCAATTATAATAGTATACCACATTCTGAGAAAAAAATCAAGTAAAATTATCAATAATTTTCAGAATATGGAATCAATTTTTTTATCCAGCTTGTCAGGAAACATAAATTTCTGAAAAAACACTTGCTTTTTCAGAAAATTTATGCTATAATAAAATCAGCACCGGGGATGACACCCATCACAAAAAACATTGTGCAGATACAGGAGATGATTTTTATTTCCGATAAAAAAACGATTCTTGTGAAGAATCTTCTGTGCCAGCCTGTCGGGTTCACTTATCCGAAACGGGCACGGGGACTGGTGAAGCACCGCCGTGCAGAATGGCTGGATGCAGAAACTATCCGATTATTCTATTCTCAGAAAGGAGAAATTTCCATGACCACAAAAGAAGCACTGCTTTCCGCAGTGAATGATATGTCAGAAACACAGATGCAGGCACTGCTTGTATTTTTAGATACATTCCAGAAAAATCCGGCGCAGGTTTCCCTGCCTTCCGTTGACCCTGTACGTGCCGGCATGATGCAGACACTTCAGGAACGCATGAACAATCTGGACTATTCCAGCCCCAATACTGAAAATGTCCTCAAAGAGCTGAAAGACATGCTCAACATGCTTCTGCGTGTATAATGCATGACACGTTCAAATCCGGGCATACTCTTTACTGTATTCCCATACAGAAAGGAGCTGAGTTCATGAAAAAATATCCCGAACCGCACAAGCCCGGAAAAGAACATTTCCCCTTCTCACAGGAGAAGAATGCACAGGGAGAATTATACTGTGCCTCGCAGACAGAAATGACCGGTCTGATTCCTGCCAATCATCCTGACGAGGATGAGCGCGACAATTATCAGCATATTTTCCCCTATCTTCCGCCGTATCCCGACGGAACTCCCGCATAAATTTTAAAAATGCATGTCAGTCTTTTTTGTGATTCTGCAAAAAAGACTGATTTTTTTTAAAATTTTTTCTTTCAGGACTTGACAAAACTGTTTTTTTGTGTTAAAATAATCTTGCCGCATGTGTCAGGCTTTTTTACAAGCGCAGATTTCTGCCGCCCGATGCAGCGAGTTTTTTAGAAAAGGCAGGTGCAGAAACATGTACGCAGTCATCGAAACAGGCGGAAAGCAGGTTCGTGTTCAGGAAGGCGACATCGTTTTCATCGAAAAACTGAACGTAGAAGCTGACGAAACCGTTAATTTTGACAAGGTTGTTGCTGTCAGCACAGACAGCGGTCTGAAAATTGGTGCTCCTTACGTTGAGGGTGCTGCTGTCAAGGCAAAAGTTCTCAAGAACGGCAAGGCTAAGAAAATCACCGTTTTCACTTACAAGCCCAAGAAAGGCGAAAAGCGCAAGATGGGTCACAGACAGCCCTATACTCAGGTGCAGATTGAAGCCATCAACGCATGATTTACGCTGTTTTTGAATCGGAAAACGGCAGATTCTGCAAATGTTCTGTCAAAGGACATGCAGGGTTCGCAGATGCGGGGCAGGATATTGTCTGCTCGGCCGTCTCTTCGGCTGTTCAGCTCACTGCCAACCTGATAACAGAAACCTTTCAGGAACAGGCAGAAGTCTCTGCTGATGACAATCTTGTCAGCATTGCTCTGAAACATCCGGATGCCGGAAACGGCTTCCTGATTTTAGAAGGTCTGCTCACGCATTTGCAGTGTATTTCGGAAGATTATCCCAGAACGATTAAATTAAAAATCTCAAATCTTGGAGGTGGAAATAATGCTTAGAATCAGTATGCAGTTTTTTGCACATAAAAAAGGTATGGGTTCTACCAAGAACGGACGTGACTCTGAATCCAAAAGACTCGGTGTCAAGAGAGCAGACGGCCAGTTTGTAACTGCCGGCAATATCATTGTTCGTCAGCGTGGTACACATATTCACCCCGGTGTTGGTGTTGGCCGTGGCTCTGATGACACTCTGTTTGCAACAGTTGACGGCAGAGTAAAATTTGAGCGCTGGGGTCGTGACCGTAAGCGCGTCAGCGTTTATGCCGACTAAGAACGTGAAACGCATCAAATCCCGGGCTTTCCCAAAAGCTTGGGATTTTGTTTTGAATGGAAAGGACTGAAACTATGAGTACGTTCGTTGATAAAGCCAGAATCAAAATCAAGGCCGGTGACGGCGGTGACGGTGCTGTGTCCTTTCACAGAGAAAAATATGTCGCTGCCGGAGGGCCTGATGGCGGTGACGGCGGAAACGGCGGAAATATTGTCTTTCAGGCAGATGATAATTTTTCTTCCCTGATTGATTTCCGCTACAAGAGAAAATATGTCGCGCCCAACGGCGAAAACGGCAGAGGCAAACGCTGTACCGGTAAAAGTGCAGAAGATTTGATTATCAAAGTTCCCCGCGGGACGCTTATCAAAGATGCCGAAACAGGCCGTATCATGGCGGATATGTCTGATGATGCCCCTCACATTCTGGCAAAAGGCGGAAGAGGCGGAAAAGGCAATTCCAATTTTGCGACTTCTACCAGACAGATTCCCCGTTTTGCAAAGCCAGGCTTTCCGGGAGAAAGCTTTGATGTTACACTGGAGCTGAAACTGCTTGCAGATGTCGGGCTGGTCGGGTTTCCGAACGTCGGAAAATCCACACTGATTTCTGTTGTCAGTGCGGCAAAGCCGAAAATCGCAAACTATCACTTCACAACGCTGACCCCTGTTTTAGGGGTAGTTCGCCTTGATGAAGAACGTTCTTTTGTCATGGCTGATATTCCCGGCTTAATTGAGGGCGCAAGCGAAGGCACAGGCTTGGGACATGAATTTCTCCGTCATGTGGAGAGATGCCGTCTGATTCTGCATATTCTGGATGTTTCCGGTTCGGAAGGCCGTGACCCGGCGGAAGATTTTGAAAAAATCAATCACGAACTGGCAAATTTCAGCGAATCTCTGGCAGAATGCCCGCAGATTGTTGTTGCCAACAAGGCAGATTTGGCATCAGAAGAACAAATCGTTTCTCTGAAAGCCTATATTGAATCCAAAAATCTGCCGTTTTATACAATTTCAGCAGCAGCTTCTTCCGGCACAAAAGAACTGATGAATGCCGTCAGCGAGGCACTTTCCAAACTTCCTCCGGTGAAAATCTATGAAGCCCAGCCCATGACACAGGAAGACTGGGAAGCAAAATTCTCCTCCCGTCAGCAGTTTGAAATCGAAGCCGAAGACGGTGTGTATTACGTTTCCGCACCGTGGCTTGAACCGATTCTCAGAACCGTCAATATGGAAGATTATTCTTCCCTGCAATATTTTCAGCGTGTGCTCCGTTCCAGCGGTATTATTGACAAACTGGAAGAAATGGGCATAGAAGAAGGCGACGCAGTGAATATCTTCGGTTTTGAATTCGATTATATCAGGTAATCACCATGCAGAAGTTATCAGAAAAAGAAGCCCGGCAGTTCAGTCCTCTGACGCTGGCCTTTCTTGGTGACAGCGTTTATGAACTGATGATTCGTCACGCACTCACCATGCAGGGCAATACGGCTGTCAAACATCTGCATGATGCGAAAATCCATCTGGTCTGCGCTGCTTATCAGGCAAAAGCTTCTGAACGGCTCACACTGACAGAAGCGGAACAGGCTGTCTTTCAGCGCGGACGGAACGCTGTCAGCACCAGTGCGATTCCCAAGAGTGCCGTTCCGGCAGATTATCGCAAAGCCACCGGACTGGAAGCTGTATTCGGCTATCTGCATTTATCCGGCAATACAGAACGGCTTGAAAGTCTGTTTCAGGAAATCTGGGACATGCGGACAGAAATTCTTGAAAAACAGTGATATTAATATTAAAAAGATAATAAGGAGTGATTTTTCTCATGTCAGGACATTCCAAATGGCATAATATACAAATGAAAAAAGGCGCAAACGATGCCAAAAGGGCAAAAATTTTCACCAAAATCGGACGTGAAATGACCGTTTGCATTAAAGAGGGCGGCCCTGACCCGGTCAGCAATGCCAAGCTCCGCGATTTGATTGCCAAGGCAAAAGCCAATAATGTTCCGAATGATAATATTGACAGATTAATCAAGAAAGCTTCCGGCGAAGGCAATAAAAGCAACTATGAATCTATGGTTTATGAAGGTTATGGCCCAAGCGGTGTTGCTGTTATCGTCGAATGCCTGACTGATAACAAAAACCGTACTGCTGGAGACATTCGTCATTATTTTGACAAGTTCGGCGGAAATCTCGGCACTATCGGCTGTGTATCGTTCATGTTCTCTGACAAGGGTATCGTCGTTGTGGAAAATACCGGAATTGATGAAGATACCGCTATGGAAGACTGCTTCGACTGTGGCGGTGATGATTTGACAGTAGAAGAAGATACTATCATTATGGAATGTGCTCCCAATGACGTGCATTCCATGCGTGAAGCCCTTACAGAAAAAGGCTACAACGTCATTTCCGCAGAAGCTGAAAAAATTCCGGCCAATTATACACAGCTCACAGATGAAGATGCTGTCAAGAAAATGCAGCTTCTGCTTGACCATCTGGAAGAAAATGACGACGTACAGAATGTATATCACAACTGGGAAATGCCCGACGAAGATTAATTTTTTGACACAGGAGGATTTGACATCATGCATAGTACAGGCATTTTCAGACGCGTAGACGGTCTTGGAAGATTTGTTCTTCCGAAAGAACTGAGAAAAAGTCTCGACATCAAGCAGAATGATTATCTTCAGATTTTTCTGGAAGGTGATACTATCGTACTCCAGAAGAATCAGGATGTCTGCACACTCTGCGGTACAACTGAAAATCTGACAGATTTTCATGACAAGCACATCTGCACCAGATGCATTGAAGAATTAAAAAATCAAAAATAAATCATCACAGCACCGGATTTTGTGAAAAATCCGGTGCTGATTTTTTTACTTGATATAGACTCTTTTCATTTTCTGGGGTGTGATGGGCTTATCCATCGCATTGGTTGCTGTAGCGGCGATTTCATCAACAACCTCCATACCGGAAACGACTTTTCCGAATGCGGCATACTGACCGTCAAGAAAAGGGCCGTCCTGATGCATGATAAAGAACTGAGAGCCGGCGGAATCCGGATTCTGTGCCCTTGCCATAGAAAGCACACCTCTCTTGTGAGAAATATTATTCGGCACACCGTTTGCGAGGAATTCGCCTTTAATATGCCAGCCCGGGCCGCCTGTACCAGTACCCTGCGGACAGCCGCCCTGAATCATAAAGCCGGAAATGACTCTGTGAAAAATCAGGCCGTCGTAAAATCCCTGTTTTACGAGTTTTTCAAAATTTTCGCAGGAAATCGGTGCAACATCCGGATAAAGCTCCAGTTCGATTTCCTTGCCGTTTTCCATTTCGATTACTACCATAATCAAA
>SVNI01000013.1:21133-33618 GCA_015066975.1 Ruminococcus sp.
ATTAAAATAATTCTATTGATTTGACATCTTCTTCATTGATTGTCATCAAATCCTCATCAGTGACGGAAACCATGCCTGCCAGGCGGTTGGCCTGATTGGTGAGTGCCTTTTCAAAGTAATTGCGCACATCACGTCCGTTTGCGAAAGTGGAAAGATTCTGCTTCACGCGGTTCTCAAAAAACGCGAACGCACAGACAGAAGCTTGTTCTGTCAGTTTGAAGAACGACTTGCTGCACATGCCTGTGAAGATGCTCATCAGTTCTTCTGGTGAATAGTCATTGAAAATAATCTGCTTGTTGAAACGTGAGCGAAGTCCGGGGTTAGAATCCAGAAAGTTCTGCATCAGGTCAGTATATCCGGCCACAATGACAATCAGATTGTCTCTGTTGTCTTCCATAGCTTTGAGAAGCGTGTTGACAGCTTCCGTACCGAAGTCGTTTCCGCCTGTATTGGCAGTGAGTGCATAAGCTTCATCAATGAACAGCACACCGCCGAGAGCACTTTCTATAACTTTCTGAGTTTTCATGGCAGTCTGTCCGACATATCCGCTGACCAGTCCGGAGCGGTCTACTTCGACAAGATGGCCTTTTTGGAGAACGCCGACAGCTTTGTAAATTTTTCCGAGCATACGGGCAACGGTGGTCTTGCCTGTTCCGGGATTGCCGGAAAACACCATATGAAGCGATACCGAAGTCTGCGGCATATTGCGTTCTGCGCGGATTTTATGCACTTTCAGCAGATTGATTAAACTGCTCAAATCCTCCTTGACACTGGAAAGGCCTGTCAGGTCATTCAGATTTCTGAGCAGTTCTTCAAGGGTTTCTTCCGTTTCTTCTGGTTCAGAATTTTTCGCATCAGAATTTTTGGTGTCGGGCACTTTTGCCGGACGTTCCATGCGTTGTTCAGGCCTGTCTGTTTCGGGCACAGCGAACGGATTCACCTGATTATGATGTATTTTCATCCAGTTTTTGAGATAAGCTGAACGGAATGTCCGTAGTCTCTGCATCAGTACACCGAGGGCTCTGGTCATTCTGTCATCATTCTGATTATTTTCATAAGTAATGAATTCCAGTCCCAGTTCATTCAGAAATTCCAGGAGCAGGAAAGAAGTGCTTCCATATTTTGCTTCGTTCTGAATATCGGCTTCTGTAAACACAACCAGAAGCCAGCTCAGTATGGTAAAGCATTCATCTGCGGAAACGGGCTTTTCTTCCAGAAATTTTGTAATATATTCTTTTGTCAGAGGGATTTTATGACAATCACTGATAAGCTTTACTTCATAATCAGTAATATTCCTGTCACTTCCCACAAGATACAGCATGAATTTCATGACGGCAAACTGTGCGTAATCCCTCAGGGGCATGTTAGAACCTTTTGCCTCCAAGCCCTGTGCTTCATACTGTTCACAGAGCTTATAAATATATTGCAGGGTTTCATTTCTGGAACGCTTCACATCATTCAGCTCCTTAATTTGTAATTACTTTGCGCCTTTTCGCATGATAACAGCCGCAGCCGTTTTAAACATCAGGGAAATATCAAGGCCGATGCTACGGTTTTTTATGTAGCGGATATCGCTTTCTACCCATTTATTGAATTCCATATCGCTTCTGCCCTCTGTCTGACAGATGCAGGAAAGTCCGCCTTTGATGAGCAGACGGTTCATCTGTTTGGGGGTATAGAGCACAACTTCTCTGGGAAGCGGCGGACGAGGGCCTATAATGGACATATCGCCTTTGAGTACATTCCAGAACTGGGGTAATTCATCAATAGAAGTTTTCCGGATAAATTTTCCGATTCTGGTAATTCTTGGGTCATCATCACTTTTAAATGCAATGCCGTCGCTTTTATTTTCCTTCTGCACCTGTGCGAAGCGTTCTTCTGCATCTATGCACATAGAACGGAGCTTGTACATGCGGAAAGGTTTTCCGTCTTTTGTCAGGCGCACCTGTGAAAAAACAGGATTGCCCTTGTCTTCGACATAAATCAAACAGCAGACAATCCCTAACGGAATCAAAAGAATCAGCAGAGCCAGTGCAGATACGACAATATCAAAAAGCCGTTTTATGATTTCATACGCTTTTCCGCCGGAAGGCTTTACTTCACTGTAAAGCAGTGTTTCATGCACCCCGCTGGACAGGAGACTTAATGCATGGTCATCAAATTCCAGAATGGGATAATCTGTCACGCCTTCGGTGCTGGGTTTGCCGTTTTTCTCATTTTCCAGCTCTTTGAGCATGACTTCTGTCACGTCGTCTTCTGTCAGCAGAGCTTTCTGAGAAATTTTCTGTTCCGGCATCCTGCAACCCTCCTTTTTATGGTGATACACTTAATAGTATAACATTAAAATATCAAGATGTCAAGTATTTTTCTGATTTATTCCGGATGTCCGGACAATAAAGCCATCCCGGCCGTTTCCGGAGATTTCATAATCTCTGTCATCCGGCACGGGAACATCTGTACTGCCGAAAGCTGCTGCCGGAACGAAATAAATCTGTATGCTTTTTTCTTCATAAGTACAGTAATAAGGCGCAGAAACAGGATAATTCCGGAGGGTTTCAAGATAGGCTTCCAATGAAAGATTCTGCTGATGCATCAGAAAAGCATGTACTTTTCCGACATAGCGGATATGATACGGCGCATCCGGAACGCTGAAAATAAATCCGAAGCGATAAGCATTTTCATACAGCCAGAGGCAGTTTGTCTCATTGATGACAGAAATTGTGCCGTCAGCATTCAGAAAAGCCAAATCCAGACAGAAGCCTGTACTTCTGTCTGGAAAGAAATCCGGATACAATGCGCCCTCTGACGGACAGCATTGTGTCGAGCTGTAAATCATCAGGTCTGAACGGCCTGTTTCGGTATGATACGCTTCAGCGAGTGCGTTCATGGCTCTGACAGTATTTTCCTGTACTTGCAGTGTATTATCCTTGAGATGATAATATTCATTTTTGTTCTGGAAATCTGTCAGAGGGCTGTCAGAAGCAGAAGCCAGAAGGCCTTCCAGCGTACTTTCTTCTGTACGGCGTTCAGTGGTATAGCCAGCCGGGAGCCCGGACAGTGCAAGGCTTGCTTCCCAGACAGTCATATCATCAGAATCCATTTTCATGGGTTCGGAAACAGGAACAATTTCGGAAGAAGTTTCTGTTTCAAAGTTCCGGTCATCAATCAAAATCAGTTCACCGGGCTTGTGAAAGTGTCTGTAAACTGCATTGCCAAGCCAGAGACCGCCCAGCACAGCCAGGCCTGTGAGAAACAGAATCGGTACAGTTGTTTCTTTTTGTTTTCTTCTTCTCATATCCTCCTCCTGTTCTGACACATTGCGCAGTTACGCGGCAGGTACGGCCGTGAGTTCCTCGCTGTTGTCATAGCTGATTTCGGCAGCAGGAGAAAGTGTTGCTTCCGGAATCGTTTCTGCTTCGGTATCCTGATTTTCAGGATATGTTCCTGTTATTGTACCGTAAAGCCACCAGGCATCATAAGCAGTCTGGAAACGGTCTGTTCCCATGGAAGTGACGGCGATATAGCAGTGGCCGTCTGGTGTTTCGGCATAGCTTGCGAGACAGTGGCCGGCTTCATCTGTGAATCCGGTTTTTCCGCCTTTGATGGTAATGCCGGATACTTCGTCGCCGTCCATTCTTTTGAACATGGTATCTAACAGATAAATTCCGTCGGGATGTTCTTCAGTAGGTGTGGTGATATAATTCACTGTGGAAATCACCTGACGGCAAAGTTCATTCTGAAGGCAGTATTCCAGAATGACTGCCATATCTTCCGCGGTGCTGTAATGATTTTCATCATGCAGACCGCTTGTATTCATGAAATGGGTATTTTTCAGGCCGAGTTCTTTTACTTTCTGATTCATCAGGCGGACAAAAGCTCTTTCAGAGCCGGCAACATAGACAGCAAGCCCGGTAGTGGCATCTGCACCGGAAGGAAGTGCTGCACCATAGAGCATATCCATGACAGTACACGGTTCACCCGCAGAAAAGCCGACCATAGAAGCATCCTGTTCCCAGAGGTCATTGAGAATATCCTGTGTCATGGTAAATGTATCCTGAAAATTTTCTGTATGTTCAATTGCAACAATAATCGTCATCAGTTTTGTCATAGAAGCCGGATACATGCGGACATCACTGTTTTTCTGTGCCAGAATTTTATGGCTGTCGCAGTCTACCAGAACAGCGTAATCTGCATCAAGTTCTTCACCGACAGTCCGTGCCGTGCCGTCATTCACAGGATATTCCACCAGCGGAGGCGGTTCTGTGGGGGCTTCTGTAGGCGGTTCTGTAGGGGGGTCTGTTTCGGATTCTGTTTCTTCTATCAGAACGACTTCTTCAGCCGGTTCTTTGGAATTAGGCGAACCGACTAATAACTGAATAATTCCATAGACTCCCAGCATTGTCACCAGAAGCATCACGAATATCAGCACCATGCCCTGGGCGGATATTCTTCTTTTTCTTTTTTTCTTTTTCTTCGCTGCTGCTTGCGCCACGCTTAATCTCCTCCTGTGAATATAAAAATAATCGTTCTTTTTTATTATAACGCTTTTAAAATAAAAAGTCAATGAATTTTCGAGATTTTTCTATTTTTGTGACGTTTCTTAAAAATTCCTGTCTTTTTATGAAAAAATTTTCATATCCCTCTTGACAAATCCGGTATTTTGTGTTATAATAACATAGTTGTATCGTACTACTGTCTAAGGTAAATGATGGGCTACTGTTACAAATTTTCATAAAATGCGAGGTGAATACAAATGAAAAAGGACATCCATCCTACACTGTACAAAACGACAATTACATGTCACTGCGGTAATGTCATCGAAACACAGTCTACCAAGCAGGATATCAAGGTGGAAATTTGCTCCAAGTGCCATCCGTTCTACACTGGTAAACAGAAGCTGGTTGACACCGGCGGACGTGTTGACAGATTCAAGAAACGTTTCAATCTGGATAAGTAATCTTTATATACGGGCAGTTTTTGTGAAACTGTCCGTTTTACTTTCCTACATAGAAAGGAAGTGCATCTGCTATGGATTATATCACGATAGGCGCACCGGCACAGACTTCTTTTATCGAGAAAAAGTCCGAATTTATCGGCTATTTATCCCCTGTCAGCTCCAATGAGGAAGCTGTGGATTTTATCAACAGCATCAAATCAGAACACCGAAAGGCAAAACACCATGTCTATGCCTATATTCTGAGAGATTCCAATATCACCCGATACAGTGATGACGGCGAACCCCAGGGAACGGCAGGCGTTCCAGTTCTGGAAGTGCTCCGCAAACGCGAACTGACTGACATCTGCTGTGTGGTGGTGCGGTATTTCGGCGGAATCCTGCTCGGCGGGGGCGGTCTGGTAAGAGCTTATTCCCACAGTGCGTCGATAACATGCGACAGCGCACACATTCAGCATATGTGCGGAAGCACTCCCCTCACCCTCCGCATGGATTACACACTGTATGGAAAAGTAACCTACTGTCTGCCGAAATACGGTGTTCTGGAGCTGAACAGCGATTTCAACACAGATGTGCTGTTAGATTTGCTCGTCCGGAATGAAGTGCTTGACGACCTCAAGGCCGAACTGACCGAACTTTCCGGCGGAAAAATTCAGATGCAGTGCGGTACACCCTCCTATGCGGATTTTTCTTCTGTTCTGAAATAAAAAATTTCCAGAAAAAAAAGGGTTTTTGCTTTCCGGAAGCGTATTATTAAGCAGAGACCTATCTGAAAGGGTGATTCTGCTTGACTATCCGTGAACAGCTTGAACAGCACGAAACAGAATTTCTCGCTCCACAGGCTTGCAAAAGCACTGACAAGGGGGCAGTCATCCGTCTGAAATCGGAAACACCATGCCCCTACCGGACAGAATTTCAGCGCGACCGCGACAGAATTCTGCATTGCAGTGCCTTCCGCAGACTGAAACATAAAACACAAGTTTTTCTTTCCCCTGTGGGAGACCATTACCGGACGCGACTCACGCATACACTCGAAGTCGCACAAGTGGCAAGAACCATTTCCAGAGCACTTTTCCTGAACGAAGATTTGACCGAAGCGATTGCACTTGGTCATGATATGGGACATTCCCCGTTCGGACATGCCGGGGAAGCTGTTCTGAACCGCATCTGTCCGCACGGCTATAAGCATTATGAACAGAGTGTCCGCGTGGCTGATATTATTGAACATCTGAATTTAACTTACGCCGTCCGTGACGGCATTATCTGTCATACGAATAAAATTGCATCTACCAGAGAAGGAAATATCGTCAGATTTGCTGACAGAATCGCCTATATCAATCATGATATTGAAGATGCTTTCCGTGCCGGGGTGCTGACTCCGGAAGACCTCCCCGAAGAAGCTGTCGGCATTCTGGGGCATACCAAATCAGAGCGCATTACTACGCTGGTCTCTGCCATCGTTGACCATGGTGCTGACGAAATCGGCATGAAACACGAAGTTCAGAAAGCATTCGGCATTCTGCATGATTTCATGTATGCTAATGTCTATCTGAACGAAACCTGCAAAAAAGAAGAAAAAAAGGCTGAACGCCTTGTAGAAGTATTATACCAGCATTTCCGGAAATTTCCGGACAAAATGCCGGAAGAATATCAGAAAATCGCATCTGACAGCGATATCGACAGAGCTGTCTGTGATTATATTTCCGGCATGAGTGACAGTTTCGCTGTGAATTTATATTCTGAATTATTTATCCCTGAATTCTGGAAATAAGGCAGGTGATATTATGGCAAGACTGCCGGAAGAATTCATCTCTCAAATAAAATCGGCAAATGATATTGTCGATATGTTCCGGACTTATGCAGATGTAAAAAAACGGGGCAGAATTTATGTCTGCTGTTGTCCGTTTCATTCTGAAAAAACGCCATCCTGCACGATTTATCCGGAAAATAGTTCTTTTTACTGTTTCGGCTGTCACGAGGGCGGTGATGTCATCAGATTTGTGATGCTCACCGACAACGTAAGCTATATCGAAGCCGTCAAGATTCTGGCACAGCGGTGCGGTATGACCCTCCCGGCCATGAATCCCGAAGAAAAATCCAGAGCGTCGCTCCGTGACAAATGCTATGAAATCAACCGGGAAACCGCAAATTTCTATTATCAGAATCTTCTGAAAGGCTCTGATAAAACAGGCCTGCAATATCTGAAATATTACCAGATTCGCCCGGAAACCGTCAGGAAATATGCTGTCGGCTATGCTTCCGGCGAATGGCAGAATCTGCATTATCACCTCCGTCAGAAAGGCTATTCTGATACTGAAATTTCAGCTTCGGGAGTCTGCCGGAAAAATCAGAACGGAAAGCTTTTCGATACCTTCCGGAACAGAATCATACTTCCGGCTGTAGATTTCCGAGGCAATGTGACCGGATTCGGCGGAAGGACTGTCGATAATGCTTCTCCCCCGTTCCTGTATGCCGGAATGCAGTCAGAAAATACTGTTTTTTCCCTGAATCTCGCAAAAAAGGAAATGACTTCAAAATTCCTGATTCTCGCAGAAGATTACTTCACTGCATCAGCCATCTATCAGGCCGGGTTTGAAAATGTTATCGCAGTTCCGGAAAATTTTACTGCACATCATGCAAAATCTGCTGTACAGTATGCCGAGTATCTAACAGTGATTTTCAGTCCGGCTTTTCATTACGGCGATATGCAGAATCTCAGAAATCTGTGCAGTTCTGCCGGAATTCCGGTCAGAATTGTATCTTTGCAGAATGCATTTGATTCTGCTGATTTTCTTCGGAATTACGGAAAAGAAGCATTTAAAAATCTCCTAGAACATGCCGGGGATGCCGTTCAGGTGGCTTTGCAGGATTCCGTACAGGGTCTTGATGAGGAACTTGACAGGACTGCCATTATCCGGAAATCTGCCGAAGTGCTTTCCGGAATTAAAGACAATCTGGAGCGTGAAATCTATCTGAGCCAGACGGCTAAGAAACTAAATCTTTCACCGGAACAGATGCAGACGGAAATCGACAGACTTTCCGGCAAAAAGAGAAACTTCCATGCTGATGCGTCACGTTCTCTTGAAAAATCAGAACTTTCTGCCGGATTTCAGCCGAATATCAGACAGCGCAGGGCAGAAGAACAGATTCTTGTCTATCTGATGCGCTTTCCGGAAGAAATTCCGAATATCCGGGAAAAACTTCCTCCCGAACTGCTCGTGACCGATTCCGGCCGGGCATTTTATCAGCTTATCTGTCAGCAAAACGGCATTCCGGAAGAAATTTCTCCTGAACTTGCAGAAATCATCAGCAAATATCAGGAAATTGATTTCACTGCCGAAAGCACAGCCGGATGCATTCAGGTGTTGCTATCCCCCCGAAAGCAGGTGATTTCATGAATCCCCTGCCAGATGAATTCCTGTTTACGCTTCTGGAAAAAAATAACCTCGCAGACGAATTCCGGAATTACGTTTCTTCTTTGAATACCTGTGACGGAGGTTTTTCCTGTTCCTGTCCGTTTCATTCAGAAAGCGGAAATTCCTGTATTATCTATCCGGATACGCATAATTTTTACTGTTCCGGATGCGGAACGGGCGGTGATGTCATCACATTCCTGATGCTGACACAGAATCTTTCTTATGAAGAAGCCGTTCAGGAACTCGCCCAGAGATGCGGAATGCAAATTCCTGACATGTCCCCGGAAGAAATTGACAGAATCCAGAAAAGACGGGAACGCTGTTATGAAATCAACCGGGAAACGGCGAATTTCTATTATCAGAATCTGCTGAAAGGTTCTGACCGCAGAGGGCTTGCCTATTTCCGTGAACGACAGCTCACCCCCCGGACAATTCAGGCATATGGCCTGGGCTACGCGCCGGATGACTGGCATCAGCTTTATCAGTATCTGTCACAGAAAGGATATTCCGATGAAGAACTGCTTCTTGCAAATGTCTGCCGAAGAAGCGAAAAAGGTTATATTTACGATAATTTCCGTAACAGGGTGATATTTCCCATTGTGGATATGCATCATCATGTGATAGGTTTCGGCGGACGTGTTCTGGATGACAGCAAGCCGAAATATCTCAACACCAGTGATACACCTGTTTTCGATAAAGGCCGGAATCTGTTTTCTCTGCATTTCGCCGGACAGAATGCGCCCTGCACGCTGATTCTGGCAGAAGGCTATATGGATGTGATTGCTCTGCATCAGGCAGGTTTTACGAATGCTGTCGCCACACTCGGCACGGCAATCACCCCCCAGCAGGCAAGACTGATGAAACAGTATGCCGATAAAGTTGTTATCTCCTATGACAGCGATACTGCCGGACAAAATGCTACCAGCAAGGCAATTCAGCATTTTCATGATGTGGGACTTCCAGCGGAGATTCTGCATATTGATGAAGATGCCAAAGACCCTGATGAATATATCAAAAAATTCGGTGCGGAACGTTTCCGGCTTTTGCTGAAACGGGCACAGAATACCACAGAATTTCAGCTTGCCAGATGCCGGAACGGTCTGGATTTGCGGACTGATAACGACAAAGTCGTGTATCTGCGCCGTATTGCGAAAGTGACTGCTGAAATCAATCACGAAAAAGAAAGAATTTACTATATCCGGCGCATGGCTGAAGAACTGGAAATCCGTCCGGAAGTTCTGCAACAGCAAGTTGACCGTTTCCGGAACAGGCAGGAAAAAAATAATTCTGCTGAATTGTTTCATCATGCGGAAACACAGTTTCACATCAGAGATGCACTCAATCCGCAGGCGCAGACAAATCTCAGTGCAAGCAAAAATGAAGAACTGCTTCTGGGCTGTCTGATGTGGCTTCCGGAACAGTTTGAAATTATCCGGAGTCAGGTACTTCCGGAAGATTTTATCATGGATTTTCATAGAAAAATTTATACGGCATTATGCAAAAAGATTCCGGTCAGTGCATGGTTTATTCCGTCACTGCTGGGAAGTGAATTTTCTGCGGAGGAAATGTGCCGTATCACCGGAATTTTTGTCTATTATCGGGATAAAGTGAATATACAGGCTCTGAATGCCTGTATCTGGAATCTGCATTCCGCAAAGACAAAAATCACAGGTACACCCAATATGTCAGACAATGACCTGATTCAGGTGATTGCAAATAAAAAGAAGAACACTCGCTTACAATATTAAGGAGGAAACAGAATGGACAAGAAGTCAACAATTGAAGCTCTGCTCGAAAGAGGTAAAGCAACCGGAAAACTGACAACTAAGCAGATTACGGATGCTCTTGAGGAAATGGATTTCGATGCTGACCAGCTTAACTCTTTCTATGACAATTGCGAACAGCATAATATCGAAATTATTGATAATAATATTATTGATGATAATTTCGACTTGAACCATCTCGACATCAGCGATAATCCTGATGATGATTTAGATTCCGCACTTTCCACAGAAGGTCTCGCAGTGGATGACCCTGTAAAAATCTATCTGAAAGAAATCGGCCGTGTGCCCCTGCTGTCCGGTAATGAAGAAATCGAACTCGCCAGACTTATGGCAGAAGGTACTCCTCTGGAAGCCAAACGCGCAAAACAGCGTCTTTCTGAAGCCAATCTCCGTTTAGTTGTCAGCATTGCCAAAAAATACGTCGGCAGAGGTATGCAGTTCCTTGACCTGATTCAGGAAGGAAATCTCGGCTTAATCAAAGCAGTTGAAAAGTTTGATTATAACAAAGGATTCAAATTCTCGACCTATGCGACATGGTGGATTCGTCAGGCTATCACCCGCGCCATAGCAGACCAGGCAAGAACCATCCGTATTCCGGTACATATGGTGGAAACCATTACCAAAGTAAAGAAAGTATCGAGCCAGCTTCTGCATGAAAACGGCCACGACCCGACACCCGAAGAAATTGCCGACCGTCTGGAACTCCCAGTAGAGCGTGTCCGCGAAATTATGCGCATTGCGCAAGACCCTGTTTCGCTTGAAACGCCTATCGGTGAAGAAGAAGATTCTCATCTCGGTGATTTTATTCCGGATGATGATGCTCCTGCTCCGGCCGATGCCGCCTCTCATACGCTCCTGAAAGAACAGCTTGATGAAGTTCTCTCTACCCTGACCGACCGTGAAGCCAATGTTCTTCGTCTGCGTTTCGGTCTGATTGACGGACGCTCCCGTACTTTGGAAGAAGTCGGCGCACAGTTCAATGTCACCCGTGAACGAATCCGTCAGATTGAAGCAAAAGCTCTCAGAAAGCTCCGTCATCCCAGCAGAAGCAAAAAAGTAAAAGACTTTCTTGATTAATTCACTCATTCATAAAAAAATCTGCACCGGAATCCTGGTGCAGATTTTTTATTTTATCAGATATCTTAAAATCAGAAGTTAGCAAGGTCATCATCTGTCAGCAGAGATACAATACGCTTCATGATAGCAAGTGCTTCTGTAGAATCGGGCTTGCCGTCCTTGTTGAAGTCGACATTGACAAGACCCTGTTCGGAAAGTTCTTCCTTGCCGAGAATTGCCCTGTTAACTGTAATTACGTCCAAAATATCCACTTCGCCGGAATTATCAGCATCACCGTATTTAGTAACGGTTACTTCACCAGATTCGGAAGTTTCTTCAGTATCGCCTTCAGTGGGGTCTTCTGTACCGGATACCTTGATATAAGCATCTGTAATCTGGATTTCAGAAGTTTTGGACTTATCAGCATACCAAACCTGACCGGTGAAAGACTTGACAGTCGGCAGAATTTCCTTTACCTTTTCGATGATAGCTTCATCTTCTACAGTAACAGTACCTTCTGTCACATTCAGGAGGTTGTCCACAAGATTGAGTTCGATTGTGCCAGCTTTCTTAGCTTCCCACTGAATGTTAGCCCAGTAGTACTTGCCGTCGATTTCGATAGAAGTGCCGAGACCGCCGTTAGCATAAGTTTCTGTTGCGGGCATATCCACAGTCAGATAGATAGTTTCAGCACCTTCGGGGAGACTGATGGAGAAATTGCCGTCAGAGTCGGTTGCAATACGCGCATGACCTTCTTCAGGGTCAGTCGGTTCTGTGTTGACAACTTCGTTTGTTTCTGTGGGGTCAAATTCAACATCAGTGAGTTTCGGCAGTTCATCCAGAGTAATGCAGTAATCACTCTGATACAGAGCAATTAAATCTTCTTCTGTATTAAATACAGGATTGCTCAGGAAGTTGATATTATCAGAACCGCCGTCATACCAGGGCATAAAGTAAAGCCAGCCTGCTTTTTCAGTAGTCAGATTTTCCAGAGTAGAGAAGCTGTCGCATTCTGCCATAGTTACCATCTTGGCATTGTTGTATCTTGCCATGATGCTGTAGAAAATATCCGGAATTGCGGAGTCATTATGTTCCAGAACGGGAACCCAGTTGCCTGTGCCGTCGTTGACATACTTTGTGCAGTTGTACTTGTCATAACCGATAATATCTACATAATCATCACCCGGATACCAGTCAGCGGACGTGCTGTAATCATAGCTGTTCCATTCCCAGATGAGGTTATGACAGCCTTTTGTTTCGGTCAGATAATTATAA
>SVNI01000014.1 GCA_015066975.1 Ruminococcus sp.
AAGACCCCCTCGGACGTGTTGCCTGCGAAACTGTGACCACAACAGGCTTAGTCATGTGCATGGGC
Organism: Ruminococcus sp.; assembly: GCA_015066975.1. Classification (GTDB taxonomy): domain Bacteria; phylum Bacillota; class Clostridia; order Oscillospirales; family Ruminococcaceae; genus UBA3855. The sequence goes on from SVNI01000014.1 coordinate 66, forward strand.
GAAATTTCTACCAAGGCAGATATTGATATTGCCAAAATCGCCCGTCAGGTCGTTGTGGATATCGGCTATGACAGAGCAAAATTCGGCTTTGACGGCCATACCTGCAATGTCATGATTGCTATGGATGAACAGTCCCCTGATATTGCAATGGGTGTCAATGAATCCTATGACACACAGGAAACCGGTGCTGGTGACCAAGGTCTGATGTTCGGCTATGCCTGCAATGAAACTCCCGAACTCATGCCAATGCCGATTTCTCTGGCACATAAGCTCGCTATCAAGCTGACCGAAATCCGCAAGAACGGTACACTCCGTTATTTAAGACCGGACGGAAAAACACAGGTAACTGTTGAATATGATGAAAATAACAAGCCTGTCCGCGTGGATGCTGTTGTTGTTTCCACACAGCACGCTCCCGAAGTTACTACCCAGCAGATTCGTGATGATATCAAGGAACTTGTCATTGATGCTGTCATTCCGGCTGAACTCATGGATGAAGAAACTAAAATCTTCATTAATCCGACAGGCCGTTTCGTAGTCGGAGGGCCTCAGGGTGACAGCGGTCTGACCGGCAGAAAGATTATTGTCGATACTTACGGCGGATATGCCCGTCACGGCGGTGGTGCATTCTCTGGTAAAGACCCGACAAAGGTTGACAGAAGTGCCGCTTATGCTGCAAGATATATCGCCAAAAATATCGTTGCTGCCGGACTCGCTGACAAGTGCGAAATTCAGCTTGCTTATGCTATCGGTGTAGCAAAGCCGGTTTCTGTCAGAGTAGATACATTCGGCACAGGCAAAGTCGAAGAAGCTAAACTCGAAAAGGCTGTTACTGAAATCTTCAGTCTGACACCGGATGGCATTATCGAAATGCTTGACCTCAGAAAGCCTCAGTATCGTAAAGTAGCGGCTTACGGTCATTTCGGACGTGAAAATCTCAATGTTGCATGGGAAAAGACCGATAAAGTTCAGGCTCTGCTTGATGCTGTAAAGTAATGCAGGAAAAATTCTTAAAAATCCAGAATGAATTAAAATCACAAATCACCTGTGTGGACAGCTTTCAGATGCAGAATCTGAAAACTGTCGCCGGGGTGGATTTGGCATACTGGAAACAGGATAATCAGGAATTTGCCGTCTGCTGTATTGTCATTCTGGATTATCAGACGGGTGAAGTTATCGAGAAACAGCAGTTTCATGATGCAATCAGAGTTCCGTACATGCCGGGTTTTCTGGCATTCCGGGAACTGCCCCTGATTCTCGAAACGGTAAAGTTATTGCAGAATCAGCCTGATTTGTATATCTTTGACGGAAACGGCTATCTGCATCCCAGACATATGGGGAGTGCTTCTCATGCCGGACTGCTCCTGAAAAAGCCTTCCATTGGTGTGGCGAAAACGTATTACAGGGTATTCGATGCCGAATATACCGAACCGGAACAATCCGCCGGAAGCTATTCGGATATTGTTATCAACGGCGAAGTCTACGGCAGAGTACTCCGGACACATGAAAATGTCAAGCCGGTGTTTCTGTCTGTCGGGACGGGGATTTCTCTCGATACGGCGACGGAAATTATTCAGCATTTTGTGACAAAAGAAAGCCATATTCCTGCGCCGACCAGATTAGCCGATTTGGAAACGCATCTTGCAAGAAAAGTGCTTACTGAAAGTTAAGATACTGCTTCGGTTTCTGCCGGAGCAGTATTTTTGTGAAGAAGCTCGGAAATCTGTTCTTTTTCGGCATTGACCAGCGCGGAAACCTGCTGTTCCGGCTCGAAAATAGAAGTATAGCTGTAAAGGGCGATGCCGGAGATGTTGTCCAGTTCGGAAACGAATTCGACTTCTCTGGAGATAACAGTGCTGTCAGTCAGAAATTCCGATTGTCCTGAACCAGCCCACTGGTCAGAATAGCCGATTTTATAAGCACCCAAGCCGATAACCAGCTTCGGAACAGTGACGGTTTCTGCCCATAGCTGAATGGTTTCCGCAAAAGGACAGGTATCGTTCCGGAAGCCGTAGTAAATCTGCGGAATGATGATATCACAATAGCCGGGTTCTGATGACCAGAGTCTGACATCAGCATAAAGCTGATTGTAATTGATGTCAAAATTGCCCTGCGGACTGATGCTGAACGGGATTTCCGGATTGTTTTCTTTTACAGTCTGATATAATAATTTTATCAGTTCGTTGCAGTTGTTTCTGCGCCATTCAGCCAAATCGGGAGCAGAGCTTTCTGAAAAGGCTTGTCTGTCGAATTCCGGATCTGGAGTCGGATAGAAGTAATCATCAATATGAATACCGTCAATATCATAATTCTGCATGATTTCGGTGATGCCGTCCGCGATAAGCTGACGTACTTCCGGATAGGCAGGATTCAGATAATATCTGCCGTCATAATTGACAAGATATGAGCCGTTTTTTGTGTCATACCACTGCCGGAGAAGATATTTTTCATCCAGAGAAGCCATTTTTTGAACACTCTGTGCTCGCATGGGGTTAATCCATGCATGGATGGACAAACCGAGCTGATGGCCTTCTTCGAGCATGATTTTCAGAGGGTCATAATCACCGGTCAGATAACTTCCAGACGGAAAAAGTTCAGATGGATAATAGGCATCACAATAGGCTCTGACATGAACAAAGACAGTATTCAGGCCTAAATCCGTACAGTTCTGGAATGCGTTGTGAACGTTTTCACGGAACTGGGTTTCAGATTTGTTTTCCATCCAGTTTTCATAAATCATGACGGGAATCCAGACAGCGCGGATTTCGGTATCTTCTGGGAGATTCTGCACAACATCTTCCAGATGCAGATGCGCTAATTCCTGAAGATAATAATCTTCAGTCTGTTCTGTCGGCTGACTGCATCCGCAAAAGATGAATAAAATAAATACTGCTGATAATAAAATTTTAAAATACATAAAAGCATCCCTCCTGGTTAAAACTAGTTTATGCAGGGAGAAAATTTCTCATGCAGTGAATATTTAAAAAAAAATTGAAGAAAATGCAAAAAAAGACTTTCTTTTTTTTTTTATTTGTGCTATAATAATACTGTATGAGCAAAATACTGTGCAAGGCAGAAAGGAAGAGATGACATGGGAGATAAGAAAAAGAAAAAAAACAGTGGAATCGCACGTTTTTTTGATGTGATTTTTTCGCTCGCTCTCCTGGCCGGAGTAGGCTGGGGCGGTTATTATATCGTCACACACGGCACGGCTGTCGAGCAGAAAACCAATTATACAGATAATATCACAGAAGAAACAACCGAAGAAACAACCGAACCGGGTACGGTTTATAACAGTATCGAAATTTCAAATCAGGAAGTTTACAACGGTTCTCTGATTCTTGTCAACAGCGAATACCCGTTTCAGGGCAGTGAAGAAAACCTTGTCAGTCTCTATCAGGTCATGCTGGAAAAAGACTGTCACAGCTTCGGCGGTGCAAACAGCGCAGAAGTCAAGGTACAGCAGGAATATGCAGAAAAGCTGATTGAAATGTTCGACGCCTTCTATAATGCAACTTATGATAATAATGTGATTGTACAGAGCGGTTATCGTTCTGCGGAACGTCAGCAGGAATTGTATGATGCCGATTTGCAGAAAAATAACCGTGATTATTCTGATACCGTTGCCAAGGCGGGTTACAGTGAACATCAGACTGGATGGGGCGTTGACCTGACTCTGTATCAGGCAGACTATGACGGCACGGGCATCTATAGCTGGATTGGCGAACACTGTGCAGAATTCGGCATCATTCTCCGCTATCCGGAAGATAAAACCAGTGTGACAAATATCATATTCGAGCCGTGGCATTATCGCTATGTTGGTCAGCCACATTCTGATTATATCACAGCAAGCGGTCTTTGTCTGGAAGAGTATATTACTCTGCTTTACGGCTATCCCTATGAGGGAGAGCATCTTATTATCTCAGCCGAAAAAAATGGCATTTATGAAACTTATGAAGTTTACTATTATCCCGCGGATACTTCGGCAGATACTACCATGCTCCCCGTTCCTGCTGATAAAGAATATACCGTTTCCGGAAATAATATCGACGGCTTTATTGTAGCAGTGGATACCGGAGAAACCGCTGTTCCAGCAACGGAAACAAACGACACTCCGGAAGACGAGCCTAACGAGACGGAAACTGTTGAAGAAGTGACAGAGTAAACGGATTCGTTAAAATATACAGATTCTGAATGCGTTTTGTGATGATAATAAACAAATTTCAAAAATGCCTTGCTATTTCTCAGATACTATGTTATAATAAGAGTAACATCAAAAATATGTACTCAGAAAGTTGGTGAATCCGTATGATTTGTCCGAATTGTCAGATGCAGCAGCCGCAGAATAATTTAGCCTATTGTGTCCGGTGCAATTATCCTTTGCAGTCGAGACCACAGGGCTTTTTTGCAAAATCGAGTCAGACAGGTTATTCCAGAGCGGATGTATATTCCGCCGCAAGACGGGGACAGCCTGTCGCCCAGCAGTATACTCAGGTTTCTTACCCTGCACAACAGCAGAATACGGGCAATGTACAGATAATGTATGATGCAAACGGAAATCAGATTTATGTCCAAGTGATGTATGACAGGACAGGAAAGCCTGTCTATGTACAGATGATTCCCAAAATAGTGGGTCAGGATGCCAACGGAAAACCAGTCTACACAATGGTTCCTGCATCACAGGTCAGTGTATCACTGCCGCAGTCGTCCCAGCAGATTTCTCAGCCACCACAGTCACAGCAAGTTCCGCTTCAGCCGGCAGCATCGCCGCCACAGAAAAAAACGGTTTCTTTTCTGGATACTGTCTCAGAAACTTCATCCAGAGAAAATGCAGAGTTTATTCCCCGGAATGATGTCAAGCCGCCGCCTGTTCCGGTTATGCCCCGTCCAGGAGAACAGCCCTCTGCTCCGACAGTTTCTATTCCGGACAGACCTGCTATCCGCGCTTCTACACTCGCAGCTTCCATGTATAGTGCTTCCCAGCCCCAGAGAGTCTCCGGAACTGGTTCATTCTTTGCCAGAATGCAGCAGCAGAAACTACAGCAGGACTCTATTTATGATGTTCCTGTCAATGCAGAAGAACTGCTCCGCGAAGAAGCCAAAACGGCTTTTGTCCCGGATGCCCCTCCTGATGAAAATGCTGTCTTGAAACGCATTTTTGAAAGCAAATCTAAAGAATATGAAATGAATACCGGCAGGGGGAATTCTACTTTTGCTGTGGATGTCGAGCCGGATGAAGTGGCAAGCGTTTCTGAAAAGACTCTGTATAAACCGCCGCAGAAATCCGTTCCCAAACCTTTGGTTCAGAAACCTGTTAAAAAATCTGAACCTAAACCCGAACCTAAGCCAGAGCCGAAACCAGAACCAAAAGAACAGAAATCAGAAGGTCTGAAATTGTTCAGAAGCAAAAAACAGAAAGAAAAACCTAAGCATAAAACAATTATCGTTGACCCAGATGAAATCTTCGGCGACAGCAAAAAACATAAAGTCGAAATGCTTGGCGTTTCGATTGACGGCGACGACAAGGCTGTTGATGATAAACTCAAAGAAATCAAAAACAGCGGGAAAAAATCTACCCGCTCCATGATTGCTGCGGATGTCAGTATTGAGTCTATGGTAGATGACCCACTTTCCGGAGATGCCGCCAGACGTGCCCTTACAGATGAAGTAGTTCAGCAAGCTTATGATTCTGTGGAATCTGCCGAAATCGCAAAAGCACTGGAACAGCTCAATCAGGGAATTTTCCCGAAAAGCACAAAATAATTATCTGATTCTGAAACAGCCTTGACTGTTCTGAATATAAAAACCAAAATTTTTAAATTAAATCAAGAAGGAGAATCTTACTTATGGCAAACGAAAACAAAGCGAAAGACTTAGCCGCTGTGGGTGTAGAAAAAGCAGGCGGTTTCCTGACAGAATTCAAAGAATTTGCTCTCAAAGGCAATGTAATGGACATGGCTATCGGTGTTATCATCGGTGGTGCATTTCAGAATATTGTCACAGCTCTGACAGAAAATTTCATCAACCCGATTATCGGCTGTATCGGTGGTGCAGAAGTAGAAGGAAAAATCCATCTGATTGGCAATCAGTATATTAATTATGGTGCGTTTCTCACTGCGGTAATTAACTTTCTGATTATGGCTTTTGTTCTGTTTCTGATGATGAAAGGTGTAAAATCCATTATGGAACTCGGCAAGAAAAAAGAAGCCGAAGAAGCCGCTGCTCCTGCTGAACCCAGCAAGGAAGAAGTATTGCTGACAGAAATCCGTGACCTCCTCGCAGAACAGAATAAAAAATAAGACAGTTTCAGAAAATAAGTTTATTGTCAGCCGTTCGGGATAAATTTTCCGGACGGCTGTTATTTTTTAAGCTTTTTTTCAGGTTTTGCTGCTATAGTAAAATTGAATATTAAGAATCGGAACGGAATACATTACCAAAATTGTATAGAAGAATTTGTATTTTTTTACAAAATTTATGAAAACGATTGATTTTTTTAGAGAAAAATGCTAAAATAAATTTAACAACAATCGTTCAGAAAGGGGAATTTTTATGTGGAAATTTATGAAAAAATATGCTGTTGCTGCCGCTGCCGGAATCTTGTTGACACAGGCTTCTCTCCTGCCTGCCCGCGCAGAAGAAACATTTGATTTTTCCTATCTTGGTGCAGTCGGCGATTTTACCGCAGAACAGACACAGAATATCGCAAAGCAGATTTATGACGGACTTTCGGCACATCAAACTTCAATCACTGTCGGCGACAGCAAGAATAATTATATTCAAAGCTCTACAAGTGCCATGGAAGCTGTCATGACAATTTACCGCGGTGTCATCAGCGGATGGGATGTCGGCATTTTGGCTTCCAGACGGACAATCAGCTATCAAGTGCCTAAGAAAGGAAGCATGAAGCTTGTGCCGGCTTACCTAGAAACAAGTAATTATAATTCTGTTTATCAGGATTTAATGAATCAGATTGATGAAATTGTCTCCGGTGTGGACGAAAGCTGGTCGGATGCTGAAAAAGCTCTGTATCTGCATGAATATATGGCTGTGCATTTTGATTATGACCATGATGAGTACAGCGATTCTACACTTATGGAATTACAGCATACCGCTTATGGAATGCTCAAAAACGGCAAGGCAGTATGTGAAGGCTATGCATGGTTATATGATATTCTTCTGCACCGTGTCGGCGTGGATGCCATGCTTCTGGAAAGTGTTGAAATCGGTCATGGCTGGAATCTTGTCAAAATTGATGATAAATGGTATCATGTAGATGTTACATGGGATGATTCTTATGATACACATCCCGGCATGGTCAAGCATGATTATTTCCTGAAAGATAACGATACTATGCTGAATTCTTATCATACTTCAACGGACTGGGTACTGACTTCCGGGCAGTCCGTCTATGATTTGAACGTTTCAGATGATTACAATGACGGCTTCTGGAATAACTGCAACTCTTTGATTCAGCAGTATCAGGGCAAATGGTTTGCAATTCACGGCGAAAAAAGCACAACAGCATGGTTTGACCTGTGTGATTTCAATGCCAAAACACATACTTATGAACTGATTCATCTGAATTCACTGGATGCCAAATGGGCAAGATGGTATGTATTTGAAAACGAAAGCTATTACTACACAGATACTTATATCACTCCTGCGGTTGTGAATGGTATTCTGTATTATACAACACCTTCTGCGATATTCTCCTTACAAGATGGACAGGTGACATGGCTTCTCGATTTGACCAGCGAACAGAAACAGCAGGGTTATATCTACGGTATGTATGCGGAAGAAAATCTGCTTCATTATTATGTGGCAACTGCTCCGAATGAGACTTCTCAGGAATATGTGGTAGAAGTTTCGGCTTCTGAAGAAGAAACAGAAACGACTACAGAAGAAACAACAACTACTACCACTACTACAGAAACGACAGCTACGACAACGACATCTACCACTCCGGAAACGACAACCACGACAACGACATCTACCACTCCGGAAACAACCACTACGACAACGACATCTACCACTCCGGAAACAACCACTACGACAACGACATCTACCACTCCGGAAACAACCACTACGACAACGACATCTACCACTCCGGAAACGACAACCACGACAACGACATCTACCACTCCGGAAACGACAACTACGACAACAACATCTACCACTCCGGAAACCACCACCACGACAACGACATCTACTACTCCGGAAACTACTACCTCAACAACTGAGCCTGAAACAATTCCCGAAGAAACAGAACTTCCCGTTCTTATCGGCGATATTGACGGCGATAATGAAATTTCTGTAAAGGACATCATCACGGTGCAAAAATATCTGCTTGGCAAAGAACCTCTTTCGGAAGAAGAATATCTCCTCGCGGATTTGACAGATGACCAGATTGTAAATATTTTCGATTTTATCGCTATGAAACGGCTTGTTCTGAATTCCTGAATCCTAAAAAAATAGCAGTCCGGCAGATTTTCCTGCCGGACTGCTTGCTTTTTCTTTCAGAATATGCTAAAATAATTATGCGTTGCGTTTCTTGTGAATGCTGTCTTCACTGATTTTTATCAAATTTAGAAGTGAGGAAGAATATTCCGGATATGTCTGGGACAAAATAGCAGTAGTCAAATATAATACTTCTGCATCCTGTACACAGTCATTTTCACCGATGCGAATACCACTGGAGGCGGCTTTGATGTTGGCTTCATTCATGCTGACAATAGCACTGGCATCATCATTGGCAACAACTTTTGGAACAGAAAATAATTTCTGGTCATTGTGCGGATTGGCATTATAAACAATACGGAATAATTTATAGACATTCAGCATCAAATAAGAAGAAATTTCTTTAATCAGCGTGATGCTGTTGGCTTTTTGTGCCAGAGAAAACAGCAGACTGATGGAGTTATTGACGATTTTTCTGTTAAATGCCACAACTTCCGGGCTGGGCATACTGTTATTGCCATCATCATCAGGAATATCTTCAATAGAGATGATTTTGCCTTCCGGTTCGGGGGTTCTTCCAAGCAGATAATCGCAGGAAACGTTATAATAATCTGCAATTTTCACAAGAAAATCCAGACCACATTCACGGATTCCCTTTTCGTAATGGGAAAGCAGAGCCTGCGAAATTCCTAAATCTGCGGCGGCTTGTTTCTGGCTGATATGTCTTTCTTTTCGCTGTAAAGCAATAATTCTGGGAAAATCGGAATTCATGAGTTTTAATAGCTCCTTTCTGAATAGTATGTTACTTTATCACACTATTAATATTATAGTACAAATTATACTATTTGTAAAGCGGTTTGGACGTGGAAATTTTAGTAATTTTTTTAAAAAAAATTGTGCAAAAAATCAAGGAGAACAAAAATGAATTGAAATTCAGCTTGATTTTTGATATAATTGATAAAGATTATTAAAATCATAAGGAGGATTTTTTCATGAAAGGTTATCGTCTCAGCCTGTACCGTCACGGTCAGACAAAAGCAAATGAAGAAGGAATTTATATCGGAAGTACAGATTTTCCGCTTTCCGACAGGGGGGCTGTCGAACTTACTGGGAAAATGGATTTGTATGAATATCCCAGAGTCCAGAGAGTTTACAGCAGTCCGCTGTTAAGATGCACTGAAACAGCAGAGATTCTCTTTCCAGATGTGCCAATGTTCGTCGCAGAAGAACTAAGGGAACTCAATTTCGGCGATTTCGAGGGAAAACATGCCGTCGATTTGATTGGCCGTGAGGATTACCGGGCGTGGCTCAAAGGCGGTTCACCTGACCTCCGCCCTCCGAATGGCGAAAGCGTTGAGGAACTCTGCATCAGAAGCTACAGGGTATTATACAGAATCCTGATGGATATGATGGAGAATGATTTGTCTCACTGTGCCGCGATTACTCATGCAGGAGTTATCAGTAATATGCTGACTTGCTTCGGACTTCCGAAGATTTCGCCAAAAGAACTGCACTGTGAACCCGGTGAAGGCTTTGAAATCCTGTTCAATGCACAGATGTGGCAGAATTCGCAGGCATTCGAGATTTTAGGCATAACTCCCTATTCCAGAAACTGAGATTACATATTCTGTAATCAAGGGGGATCTTCTATGAAATTGCAGGAAATCAGCGCGTTTGCAGGGTATTCGCTGAAAGGTCAGCGAAAAACAGCCAGGTTTATGGCTTTCAGCTATCTCGCTGTATGGCTGATGATGAAGACAATTCCGGATTTGACAGCAGGTGCGCTGATATTCCGGGAAGAAATACTTCCGGCGGATATCTTTTTCAGCCGGAATATGTTCTGGATGGCATTTATCATACTTTGGAATATGCTGAATTTCTGCATTCTGACTCCGATGCTGTGTGCTGTCTGCGGATGGTTTTCAGAGCAATTGGGTTTCGGCCGGAAGAAATGCTTTTTCGGGCGCGGAAAGCTTTACTGGAAATCACTGTGGTTTTTTGGAAAAATCGCTGTCATACGGTTTCTGATGCTGTTTCCATTCGTGCTGGCCTGCTGGCTTGCCGAAAAAACTTTTGAAAAATCTGCTTTCATGGAAGATGCCGGAATCTGGCTGTTTCTAACGACACAATGTATTGTTGTAGCGGCCTGGACGGGGATTTTGTATCTTCGGTTTTGCAGCAATTTGATGGCTGTGCCGTTTTTGTTTCTAGAAAATTCGGATATTTCCGCTTTGAAAGCTCTGAAGTATTCCGGCCGGATTCTGGAAGGACGTCACAGGAAGCTGTTTTTGATTCTCTGCACAGGCTTGACTCTGCCGCGGACTGTCACTATGATGACTCTGTATCTGCAAATCAGGATAAGGGAATATTTTCAGGAGCAGGAAAAATGCTTGACTTTTTCGTAAATTTATGTTATAATCAGAAAAAATCCGCCTGATGCAGAGCATTCAGATACTTCGACTTCTAATCGGCGTGTCACCGGTTCGACTCCGGTCTGTGCTTGCACAGTAGCTCAGTGGGTAGAGCAGCATAATTCTGGTGCTGATATTCTCAGGCGGAATGTATCTGATGCAGTGTATCGGTTACTTCGTGGGCGCATATGAGTAATGTTTACAGGGTTCGACTCCCTGCGCCTTGTTCCGGTGCGAGGATTCTCAGATAATAATCATGTCAGAATCTGCCTGATGCAGGGTAGCAGTTACTTCATATAGTCCACGGCGGAGGTTATCGGTTTCAGTCCGGTCTGCTTTAAAAGCAGTAGTTCAATCCAGAACGCCGCCATTTGAAACATACTGCTGCTGATATTCTCAGGCAGAAAATTAAAAAATTTAATTTTGTTTACAGAAAATTAAGAAAATATTTTCATAAAATTCAGAATAACACTTGACATTTTCCGGATTTTATGCTAAAATATATAAAGTCCAAGAAAATTGGATAACTAATATGCGCAGAAGCGGAAGGTTGCTGACGGTTTGTCAGGGAATTTCCGTGGAGTATGTCCGGTCATCAGAACCGGTCGGCAAGAAATGATGACACAGTATGTGCTACAGGAAGATAGTATTTCCTTTGTGAAATATTCTCCCTTTAGGTGTGACTGTGTGCCCGTTTGCCGGAATCTGCCAAAGATTGCCGGTTTTTGTATTGCTTAACCCACGATACACACGGAAACGGGAAAAAGCATCATCTCTGAAAACTGCGCCCCCAATTTTGATTTTTTTAAATTAAGGAGGCGAATTTGAAATGGCAGTAAGCGAAAAAATCAGAATCAAAATCAAAGGTTATGAACACGCTACAGTAGACGCAGCAGCAGCTAAGATTGTAGAAGCTGCTAAGAGAAGCGGCGCAAGTGTTTCCGGCCCCATTCCGCTCCCCACTGAGAAGGAAATCGTTACCATTCTCCGTGCGGTTCACAAGTATAAGGACAGCCGCGAACAGTTTGAACAGCGCACACACAAGAGACTGATTGATGTCATCCGTCCTACAGCAAAGACTACTGATGCTCTTCAGAAACTCGAACTTCCCGCAGGCGTGGATATCGTAATGGAAGTAAAATAATCACGCTTTCCCGGCTGTTTTGATAAGAAACAGTCAGGTCATGTCGGAATCTTCCGACCAATAACCATAAGGAGGAATTTTTCATGCAGAAAGGCATTATCGGCAAAAAAGTCGGTATGACTCAGATTTTTGACGAAAACGGCAAAATGATTCCTGTTACTGTTGTAGAAGCAGGTCCGTGTCAGGTCGTTCAGGTCAAGACAGAAGAAAATGACGGCTATAACGCTGTTCAGCTCGGTTTTGGTGACAAGAAAGCCAACAGAGTGAACAAGCCTGAAAAAGGTCATTTTGACAAAGCAAATGCTGGCTATAAGAAAACCCTGAAAGAATTCAAGCTGGATGACTGCAATCTTGAAACAGGCAGTCTCGTGAAAGCTGATGTCTTTGCAGTCGGCGACATTGTGGATGTCTGCGGTATCAGCAAAGGTAAAGGCTATCAGGGTGCTATCAAGCGTCACAATCAGCACAGACTGAAAGAAACCCACGGTACAGGCCCTGTACATCGTCAGGCTGGTTCTATGGGTGCATGTTCTTCTCCGTCCAGAATTTACAAGGGCAAGGGCATGGCTGGTCACATGGGTGCTGAAAGAGTTACTGTTCAGAACCTCGAAATTGTAAAGGTTGACGCTGAAAATAATCTGATTGCTATCAAGGGTGCAATTCCTGGTCCTAAGGGCGGTATTGTGACCATCGTTGACAGCGTAAAGGCATAAGGAAGGAGGAAACTGAAAATGGCAACTGTAAAAGTATTTGATATGACTGGCAGTGAAGTTTCTCAGACAGAACTTTCCGATGCAGTATTTGGTATTGAACCGAATGTTTCCGTAATGCATGCTGTCGTTGTCAATTATCTCGCTAACCAGCGTCAGGGCACACAGTCTACTCTTACTCGTACAGAAGTAAGAGGTGGCGGCAGAAAACCCTGGAGACAGAAAGGCACAGGTAACGCCAGACAGGGTTCTATCCGCGCTCCTCAGTGGAGACACGGCGGTGTGGCTATCGGTCCGAAACCCAGAAGCTATAGATATACTCTGAATAAGAAAGTTCGCAGACTTGCTATGAAATCTGCTCTTTCTCAGAAAGTTCTGGAGGGTAATCTGATTGTTCTGGATACTCTCACAATGGACGAGTACAAGACAAAGACAATCGTAGCAATGCTTAAGGCACTTGGTGTGGAAAAGAAAGCTCTGATTGTTACAGCAGATGCTGACCAGAAGGTTTATAAGAGTGCAGCTAACATTCCTGGTGTAAAAACCGCTCATGTAGGTACTCTGAATGTATATGATATTCTCAACGGCGGTAAATTCATCGTTGCGAAGAATGCCATTGCAAAAATCGAGGAGGTGTTCGCATAATGAAAGCACCGCAGGATATTATTATCAAGCCGATTATCACAGAACAGTCCATGGACGGACTGCCGAACGGCAAGTATACTTTTAAAGTAGCAAAAGATGCTAACAAGCTGGAAATCAAGAACGCTGTGGAAGAACTGTTCAATGTAGAAGTAACTAAGGTTAATACAGTGAACTGCCGCGGCAGAGAAAAAAGAGTGGGCAGATTTGCTGGTACAACTGCTGCTTACAAGAAGGCAATTGTTACTGTAAATCCTGAACCTGCAAACGAAAAAGGCACTAAGAAAGCCGATAAGAAGAAGGGTACTATCGAATTCTTCGACGGCATGTATTAATAAGCCCATTCGTTCCGTATGGGATATACTCCCGCAAAAGTATGAATTAAGGAGAGAAATCAAATGGCAATTAAAAGCTATAAGCCGACTTCTCCTTCCCGCCGTCAGATGACAGTCACAGATTATTCTGTACTGAGCAAGGACGGTCCGGAAAAGAGTCTGCTTGAACCGCTTAAGAAAAAGAGCGGCAGAAACAGCTACGGCCGCATCACTGTTCGTCACAGAGGCGGCGGCAACAGAAGAAAGTACCGTGTAATCGACTTCAAGCGTGATAAAGAAGCTATGGACGCTAAGGTTCTGACTCTGGAATATGACCCGAACAGAAGTGCCTTCATCGCTCTGGTAGAATACGAAGACGGCGAAAAGCGTTATATCCTCGCTCCTCACGGTCTGAAAGTCGGCGACAAGGTTCGTTCCGGTGAAGATGCTGATATCAAGCCCGGTAATGCACTCAAGCTCACTGATATTCCGGTTGGTACATTCATCCATGCAATTGAACTGTATCCCGGCAAGGGCGCACAGCTCGTAAGAAGTGCCGGTAATATGGCACAGCTCATGGGTAAAGAAGGTGGCTATGCCCTCATTCGTCTGCCCAGCGGTGAAATGAGAAAAGTTCCGATTAGCTGCAAGGCTTCTATCGGTCAGGTTTCCAATATCGACCACGAAAACGTAAATTACGGCAAAGCCGGCAGAAAACGTCACATGGGCTGGAGACCTACAGTCCGCGGTTCTGTTATGAACCCCTGCGACCATCCGCACGGTGGTGGTGAAGGTAAGTCCCCTGTTGGTCGTCCCGGACCTGTTACCCCGTGGGGCAAGCCTGCTCTTGGTTATAAAACCAGAAAGAAGCACAACCGTACTGATAAATATATCGTAAAGCGCCGCAACGGCAAGTAATCGGAAAGGAGGAACTAAATCATGAGCAGAAGTATCAAAAAAGGTCCTTATGTGCAGGAAGTTCTCCTCAAGAGAGTCGTTGCCATGAACGAGGCCGGCGAGAAGAAAGTGCTCAAGACATGGAGCCGTTCTTCTACTATCTTTCCGGATTTTGTCGGACATACCTTCGCTGTGCATGACGGCAGAAAACATGTGCCGGTTTATGTGACAGAAGATATGGTTGGTCACAAGCTCGGCGAATTTGCACCCACAAGAACTTTCAAGGGTCACGCAGGTTCTAAGACATCCAACAACGGCAAGAAGTAATAGCGGAAGGAGGAACTAAAGAATGGAAGCTAGAGCAACTCTGAGCAATGTCCGCATCTCCCCGAGAAAAGTACAGATTGTACTGGACTTAATCAGAAATCAGTCTACAGAAAAAGCACTGGCAACACTTCGCCTCACACCTAAGGCAGCAAGTCCGATTCTGGAAAAGCTTTTGAAGTCCGCTATTGCAAATGCAGACAATAATCACAGCATGAACAAGAACAATCTCTATGTTTCTGAATGCTATGTGACGCCCGGTCCTATCATGAAGCGCATTATGCCGAGAGCACAGGGCAGAGCTTACCGGATTCTGAAAAGAACATCTCATATCACAATCGTGGTAGCAGAAAAAGAAGACTAATCCCCAAGGAGGTTAAGTAATGGGCCAGAAGGTTAATCCGCACGGTCTCCGTGTCGGTGTAATTAAAGACTGGGATTCCCGCTGGTATGCCAAAAAGGCTGACTTCGGTGATATGCTGGTAGAAGACTACAACATCAGAAATTTCATCCTGAAAACTCTGAAGCCGATGGGCGTACCGCGTGTAGAAATCGAACGCTTTGCAGAAGATAAAGTGAGAATCCACATCCACTGTGCAAAACCCGGCCTGGTAATCGGCAAGGGCGGCACAGAAATCGAAAAGCTGAGACTCCAGCTTGAAAAAATGATGAAGAAGCAGGTTGCTATCAATATTCTCGAAATCAAGCAGCCTGATATGGACGCACAGCTCGTTGCTGAAAAAATCGCTCTCGATTTAGAGAACCGTGTTTCTTTCAGACGTGCTATGAAACAGTCCATCAGCAGAGCCATGAGACTCAATGCAAAGGGTATCAAGGTTATGGTTTCCGGCAGACTGGCTGGTGCTGAAATCGCTCGTTCTGAAAGCTATCATGAAGGTACTATCCCGCTCCAGACAATCAGAGCTGATATTGACTATGGTTTTGCGGAAGCAGATACCACTTATGGTAAGCTCGGTGTAAAAGTTTGGATTTACAAGGGCGAAGTCCTCAAGGGCGATGCTGCCAAGGCTATGGCCGCAAGAGAAAAGTCCGAAAAGAAACCTCGCAGAGATTTCAAAAACGGCGACAAGAAACAGCGTGACAACCGCAACAATGGTTCCCGTGGCGAAAACAGACGTGCTTACAATAACGCACGCAGCGCAAAAAGAGAAGGAGGTAACAAGTAATGCTGCTTCCCAAGAGAGTGAAATACAGACGTGTTCACAGAGGCCGTCTGACTGGTAAAGCCTACAGAGGCAACACCGTAACATATGGTGATTTCGGTCTTCAGGCACTCGAACCGGCTTGGATTACTTCCAACCAGATTGAGTCCGCCCGTATCGCTATGACAAGATATATCAAGAGAGGCGGTCAGGTTTGGATCAAGATTTTCCCTGACAAGCCTATCACTGAAAAGCCTGCTGAAACCCGAATGGGTTCCGGTAAAGGTTCTCCGGAATACTGGGTTGCTGTTGTAAAACCCGGCAGAGTGCTGTTTGAAATCAAGGGCGTTCCGGAAGAAACTGCAAGAGAAGCTATGCGTCTTGCTATGCATAAGCTGCCTATCAAGTGCAAGTTTGTTGTAAAAGAAACCCAAACCGCTGACGCAGAATAAGGAGGGGAGTTACGCATGAAAGCAACAGAAATCAAAGAGATGACTGTCGAAGAAATGAACCAGAAGCTTGTCAGCCTCAAGGAAGAGCTTTTTGCGCTCCGCTTCCAGCTTGCTGTCAATCAGCTGGAAAATACAGCGAAAGTCAAGGCTGTCAAGAAGGACATTGCACGTGTGAAAACCTGTCTGCGTGAAGCAGAGCTCGCACAGAGCGCAAAGTAAGATAGGAGGATAACGCTGTGGCAGAAAGAAATCTGAGAAAGACAAGAACCGGTCTGGTTGTCAGCGACAAGATGGACAAAACTGTTGTTGTTGCCATCATCGACAACGTAAAGCATCCGCTGTACAAGAAAATCATCAAGAGAACTGTAAAGCTCAAGGCTCATGATGAAAACAATGAATGCAGAATCGGTGACCGCGTGTCTGTTATGGAAACACGTCCGCTTTCCAAAGACAAGAGATGGCGTGTTGTCAACATCATCGAAAAGGCTAAGTAATCAAGCAATACTGAGAGGAGGAAGCATCCCATGATTCAGATGCAGACTTATCTGAAGGTTGCAGACAACACCGGCGCAAAAGAGCTGATGTGTATCAGAGTATTAGGCGGTACACGCAGAAGATATGCCAATATCGGTGATGTTGTCGTAGCATCCGTTAAGAAAGCAACACCCGGCGGTGTGGTAAAAAAAGGCGATGTCGTCAAGGCTGTTATCGTTCGTTCCGCTAAGGGTCTGAGAAGAGAAGACGGCACTTATATTCGTTTTGACGAAAATGCTGCTGTCATCATCAGAGAAGACAAAAACCCCAGAGGTACCCGTATCTTTGGGCCGGTGGCAAGAGAACTTCGTGAAAAAGACTACATGAAGATTTTATCTCTCGCTCCGGAAGTTCTGTAAGGAGGTGCAGAAGATGAGTGCAAAGCTTCATGTAAGAAAAGGCGATACCGTCATTCTGCGCACCGGTGCAGATGACTACAAATATAAGAACCCGGATGACAAGGGCGCAGGCCGCCTGACTTCCAAAGTAGTAGAAGTCAGCCCCAAGGAAGGCAAAGTTATCGTAGAAAATGTCAACATGGTAACCAAGCACCTCAAGCCCCAGGCAATGGGTCAGTCCGGCAATATCGTAAGAGCAGAAGCCCCGATTTATGCTTCTAAAGTACAGCTCGTTTGCCCGAAGTGCGGCAAGCCTACTAGAGTAGGCCATGTTGTGGAAGACGGCAAGAAGCTCCGCCAGTGCAAGAAGTGCGGCAAGTCTTTCGAGTAAAGGAGAAACGCAAATGGCAAGATTAAAAGAACAGTATGCCAATACCGTTGCGCCCGCTCTGATGCAGAAATTCGGCTACAAGAGTACAATGCAGATTCCGAAGCTGGATAAGGTTGTTATCAATGTCGGCGCAGGCGAGGCAAAGGAAAATTCCAAAGTCATTGATGCTATCATGAATGACCTCGCAGCTATTACAGGCCAGAAACCGGTTGTATGCCGTGCCAAGAAGTCTGTTGCTAACTTCAAGCTGCGTGAAGGTATGCCTATCGGTGTCAAGGTCACACTGCGCGGTGAAAGAATGTATGATTTCGTAGACAAGTTAT
Source organism: Ruminococcus sp. (assembly GCA_015066975.1). GTDB lineage: Bacteria > Bacillota > Clostridia > Oscillospirales > Ruminococcaceae > UBA3855. Next base: position 18,166 of record SVNI01000014.1, read on the forward strand.
TCAATGTTGCTTTCCCCCGTGTCCGTGACTTCCGCGGCATTAACGGCAATTCTTTTGACGGCAGAGGCAACTACTCTACCGGTATTAAAGAACAGCTTATTTTCCCTGAAATCGAATATGATAAAATTGACAAAGTGCGCGGCATGGACATCAATTTCATCACAACCGCACAGACTGACGAAGAAGCAAAAGAGCTGCTTAAGCTTTTAGGCGCACCGTTCGCTGACTGAGGGAGGGAAAAATCAAATGGCTAAAAAAGCAATGATTAACAAGCAGCAGAGAACACCGAAGTACTCTACCAGAGCTTACACCAGATGCAAAATCTGCGGCAGACCTCATGCATATCTGAGAAAGTACGGCATCTGCCGTATCTGCTTCAGAGAACTGGCAAATGACGGTCAGATTCCGGGTGTTAAAAAGGCAAGCTGGTAATATTAAGAAGGAGGTCTCATAGGCATGCAAATTTCAGATACAATCGCAGATTTGCTTACAAGAATCCGTAATGCAAGCACTGCAAAGCACGCCACGGTTGACATTCCTGCGTCCAACGTGAAGAAGGCTATTACACAGATTCTCGCAGACGAGGGTTATATCAAGGGCTTTCAGATTGTGGATGACGGCAAACAGGGCGTTATCAGAGTGACTCTGAAATATACAGAGGACAGAACTCCGGTAATTTCCGGTCTGCGCAGGGTTTCCAAGCCGGGCTTGCGTATTTATTCAAGCTGTGAAGATATGCCCAAGGTTCGTAAGGGCTTAGGCATTGCAATCGTATCCACATCCAAGGGCATCATGACCGACAAGAAGGCAAGAGCACTGAATGTCGGCGGTGAAGTTCTCGCATACATCTGGTAAGGAGGAAGTTATTATGTCAAGAATTGGCAGAATGCCGATTACTGTTCCTGCCGGTGTAGATGTCAAAGTTGCAGACAATCTGGTAACAGTAAAAGGTCCGAAAGGCGAATTAAGCCAGCAGTTCAGCAAGGAACTGGGTATTGAAATAAAAGACGGCGTGATTAGTGTCACAAGACCGTCTGACGATAAGAAGCACAGAAGCCTGCACGGCCTGACAAGAACTCTGATTCACAATATGGTGGAAGGTGTTGTCAATGGCTACAGCAAGACTCTGGAAATCGACGGCGTTGGTTACCGTGCTGCAAAGCAGGGTAAGAACCTTGTCATGAACCTGGGCTTCTCCCATCAGGTAATCGTTTCGGAAACTGACGAAATTTCTATCGAAGTTCCGCAGCCGAACCAAATTATCATCAAGGGTATTGATAAGCAGAAAGTCGGCCAGTTCGCTGCCGAAGTCCGCGAAAAGAGACTGCCTGAACCGTACAAGGGCAAGGGTATCCACTACCTCGGCGAACGCATTATCCGCAAGGAAGGCAAGGCCGGTAAGGGCAAGAAGTAAACAGAAAGGAGTAAACGGTTATGATTAAAAAGTTTGACAGCAAAAAAGCTCGTCTCAAGAGACACGCTCGTGTCCGCAATAAGATTTCCGGAACTCCTGAAGTTCCGCGTCTGTGTGTATTCCGCAGTGCAAAGCACATCTATGCGCAGATTATTGATGACGTAAACGGTGTCACACTTGCAAGTGCGTCTAGTCTGACTAAAGATTTCGGCGAAAACGGCGGCAATATCGAAGGTGCTAAGAAGGTTGGCGAACTGGTGGCAAAGGCTGCTGCTGACAAGGGCATCAAGGACGTTGTATTTGACAGAGGCGGTTATCTGTATCACGGCAGAGTTCAGGCTCTCGCAGAAGCTGCCCGTGAAAACGGTCTGAATTTCTAATAAGAGGAGGGAACACGATTGGCTAATTTTGAGGCAAAGGATACAGAATATCTCGAAAAAGTCGTGCATATCAACAGAGTATCCAAAACCGTAAAGGGCGGACGTATCATGAAGTTTTCTGCTCTTGTAGTTGTCGGTGACGGCAACGGCACAGTCGGATTCGGCATGGGTAAATCCAGCGAAGTTCCGGATGCTATCCGCAAAGGTATTGAGGATGCAAAGAAGAATATGGTAAAAGTTCCGCTGAAAGGCACTACCATTCCGCACGAAATTGTCGGCAAATTCGGTGCAGGCGAAGTCCTGATGCGTCCGGCTGCTCCTGGTACCGGCGTTATCGCAGGCGGTCCTGTTCGTGCTGTCATCGAAGTGGCAGGCATCAAGGACATCAGAACCAAGTCCCTGCGTTCCAATAATCCCTGCAATGTTGTAAGAGCAACTATCGCAGGCCTGACAGGCTGTACCACAGCAGAAGAAGTTGCTGCAAAGCGCGGCAAGACAATCAAAGAAATCTTAGGCTAAGGAGGGGCATATTTATGAAGAAAATCACACTCGTAAAGAGCCTCATTGGCTGCAAGAAAGACCAGATTGCGACTGCAAATGCACTCGGCCTGAAGAAAATCGGTGATGTGACAACTCAGCCGGACAACCCCTGCACAGCAGGCAAAATCCACAAGATTGTTCATCTGATTAAAGTAGAAGAAGCGTAAGCGGGAAGGAGCAGCACTATGCAAATTCATGAACTCGTACCAGCTCCGGATTCTAACAAGCCTGTCAAGCGCGTAGGCCGTGGTCACGGCTCCGGCAACGGCAAGACCGCAGGCAAGGGACACAAGGGTCAGAAAGCCCGTTCCGGCGGCGGTGTCAGAATCGGATTTGAAGGCGGTCAGATGCCGCTTGCAAGAAGAATTCCGAAAAGAGGATTCAACAATATTTTTGCAAAAACTTATGCAACTGTCAATGTCAGCGACCTGAACAAGTTCACAGAAGGTACTGTTGTTGACACAGAACTGCTGGTAGCAAGCGGACTTATCAAGAAAGTTTGCGACGGCGTAAAAATTCTGGGCGATGGAGAACTGAATGTGAAGCTGACTGTAAAGGCAGCGAAATTCACAAAATCTGCGTCTGAGAAGATTGAAAAGGCAGGCGGGAAAGCCGAGGTGATCTGACTTGTTTCAGACACTGAAAAATGCCTGGAGTGTACCGGAGATTCGTAAAAAGTTTATCTATACACTCATCATGATTATTATATTCCGCATTGGCGGTGCGATTACAGTTCCGTTCCTGTCACTGTCAGCAGTACAGGAATGGATGAGCACAAATGCCACGGACGGCAATTTTCTGGAGTATCTGAATATTTTGACCGGTGGCCAGTTATCAAAAGCGACTGTATTTTCACTGTCGATTACACCGTATATCAACTCATCTATTATTATACAGCTTCTGACTTATGCACTGCCTCCTCTGGAGCGTTTGCAGGAAGAAGGCGAGGAAGGCCGTAAGGTACTGAATAAGATTACGGCATATGTGGCACTGCTGCTGGCAGTTTTCATGTCTGTGGCATATTACCTGACTTTGCGCAACAGCGCAGGTGCGGTGCAGTACACTTCCGGTGCTTACGGCTGGTTTGCTGCAATTGTTATCATTGCATGTTTTACAGCCGGCGCAAGCTTTGTTGTATGGATGGGCAACCGCATCAATGACAAGGGTATCGGCAACGGCATTTCTATTCTGCTGTTTGCTGGTATCGTAGCCAGATTCCCTACCGATTTGGGAACTCTCTGGGCACTGTTCCAGATGGACAAGGCAAAGTATTTCTTCGTGGATATTGCAATTCTGCTGTTATTTGCAGCTATGATTGTCTTTATCGTATTTATGAATGAAGCAGAACGCCGGATTCCGATTCAGTACGCTAAGCGCGTTGTCGGAAGAAAGCAGTACGGCGGCCAGAATACACATATTCCGGTGAAAGTATGCATGAGTGGTGTTATGCCGATTATCTTTGCAATGTCCTTTATGTCCCTGCCGAGTACTATCAGCTTGTTCGTGAAGCCGATTGAAGCTTCTGAACTGGAAACAGCCACCGGCGGACAGAAATTCTACTATCATTTTATCGAATTTTTCAAAACAACGAGCTGGGGCTATGCAGTACTTTATCTGATACTGATTATCGCATTCAATTATTTTTATGTTGCAATGCAATATGACCCCGTAACGATTGCAAACAACCTGCGTCAGAGCAACGGCGGCATTCCGGGTATCCGTCCCGGCAAACCCACTTCGGATTATATCCAGAGAGTGCTTTCTAAAATCACCCTCGTGGGTGCTGTCTTCTTAGGCATCATTGCCATTTTCCCGATTGCACTGGGCTGGTTTGACAGCAGTCTTCGTTCCCTTTCCATGGGCGGTACTTCTATCTTGATTGTAGTCAGCGTCGCTCTGGAAACTGCAAGAACTCTGGAGTCTCAGTTGATGATGCGTCATCACAAGGGCTTCTTAGGATAAAGGAGGCATGTATATGAATCTGATTTTACTTGGTGCGCCCGGCGCAGGCAAGGGCACACAGGCAGAGGCTATTTCTGAAGCACTCAACATTCCGCAGATTTCTACCGGCAATATGCTGAGAGAAGCGGTCAAGAACGGCACAGAATACGGCCTGAAAGCAAAAGCTGTCATGGAAGCCGGCGGTCTGGTTTCCGATGATATCGTAATCGGCATCCTGAAAGACCGTATCGCTCAGGATGATGCTAAGAACGGCTTTATTCTCGATGGTTTTCCGAGAACTGTCCCGCAGGCAGAAGCACTCGACAAAATGGGTGTGCGCATTGATAAAGTTGTTGAAATTTTTGTTCCTGACGAAACGATTAAGGAACGTGTTTCCGGCAGACGCGTCTGCGAAGGCTGTGGAGCATCCTATCACATTCAGTACAAGCCTTCCAAGGTTGAGGGCGTGTGCGACAAGTGTGGGGCTAAAACCATTATCCGCAAGGACGATGAACCTGCTACTGTGATTTCCCGTCTGGAAACTTATCATGAACAGACTGAGCCTATCAAGGCTTATTATGAACAGCAAGGCAAACTCGAAACTGTCATCGGACAGGAAGAAGTTGCTGACACGAAAAAGCTGACACTGAAAGCAGTGGGGGCTGAAATCGAATGAGTATTACAATTAAATCTAAGACAGATTTAGAAAAAATGCGCATTGCCGGCCGCATTGCCGGCACTGCCTGCCATGTGGCAGGACGCGCGCTCGAACCGGGCATGACAACAAAGGATGTAGACAAAATTGTGCATGACTATATTGTCAGTCAAGGGGCTGTGCCGTCTTTCTTAGGATACGGTGGTTTTCCCGGCAGTGCCTGCGTTTCTGTGAATGAAGAAGTCATTCACGGCATTCCGGGTTCGCGCAAACTGAAGACAGGCGATATTGTCAGCATTGACGTAGGCGCTTATATTAATGGCTTCCATGGTGATACCTGCTATACATTCCCGGTCGGTAAAATTTCACAGGAAGCACAGGAATTGCTGGATGTCACAAATGCTTCCCTCTATGAAGGCATCAAAGCCGCTGTCGTCGGCGCAAGACTGGGCGAGGTTTCCGGTGCAGTCGAAAAATACTGTGCTTCGAGAGGCTATGGTATTGTCCGCGAGTACTGCGGTCACGGCATCGGAAGAGATTTGCATGAATCTCCCGAAGTTCCCAACTATGTACAGGGCGGCAGAATGGGTATTAGGCTTCAGGCCGGTATGTGCATCTGCATCGAACCAATGATTAATGTCAAAGGTGATGCTATCCGCGTATGCAAGGACGGCTGGACAGTCCGCACAAAGAGCGGCAGTCTTTCTGCCCATTTTGAACATGCAATCGCAATTACACAGGACGGTCCTGTGATTCTCACAGAACCAGATTTATAATGCAGTTGCAAACTGGTATGGTTGTCCGTGCCGTCGCCGGAAAAGAACAGGATAATTTCTATCTGATTGTAAAAATGGATACAAAATATGTCTGGCTCTCTGACGGTCGTCACAGGACACTACAGAATCCAAAGCGCAAAAATCCAAAACATGTCCGTCCTACAAAGACTATCTGGAATCTGGACAGCATGACGGATAACAGCCTTCACAAAAAACTGCGCCTGTTTAAGGAGGGAAACAAATTTGTCTAAAGAAGATTTGATTGAAGTAGAGGGTGTTGTGCTCGAAGCACTCCCGAATGCGAATTTTCGCGTGGAGCTTCCCAACAAGCACGTCATTCTCGCACATGTGTCAGGTAAACTGCGAATGAATTACATCCGCATTGTGCCCGGAGACAAAGTGAAAATTGAAATGTCTCCCTATGACCTGACAAAAGGCCGGATTACCTGGCGCGCCAAGTAATTTGCTGCCGTCATCCCGTTTGTTTCGATACTTGTTTTGATACAACAAGGAGGTATTTTCATGAAAGTAAGACCTTCGGTAAAACCGATTTGCGAAAAATGCAAGGTCATCAAGCGCAAGGGAAAAGTCATGGTTATCTGTGAAAATCCCAAGCACAAACAGCGTCAGGGCTAATTCTGACAGCACAGGAGGTGTATTCATAACATGGCAAGAATTTCAGGTGTTGACCTGCCCAAGGAAAAAAGAGTCGAAATTGGCCTGACCTATATCTATGGTATCGGCCGTCCGACCGCTGACAAGATTCTGGCTGCTACCGGTATTAACCCGGATACCAGAGTCAAAGACCTCACAGAAAAAGACGTTGCAAAACTGCGTGACTATATCGACGCAAATGTAACTGTAGAAGGCGACCTGCGCCGCGAAGTAGCTCTTAATATTAAGAGACTGATTGAAATCGGCTGCTACAGAGGGGTGCGCCACAGAAAGGGTCTCCCGGTAAGAGGTCAGCGTACAAAGACAAACGCCAGAACCCGCAAGGGTCCGGTTAAGACGATTGCAAACAAGAAGAAGTAAGGAGGGCGAATTCTTTTGGCACAACAGAAGGGTAAAAAGGTAACTGCTGTACGCCGCCGCAGAGAACGCAAGAATATCGAAAGCGGTGCAGTACACATTCAGTCTACTTTCAATAACACAATCGTGACAATCACAGATACACAGGGCAATGCGATTTCGTGGGCAAGCGCCGGCGGTCTTGGTTTCCGCGGTTCCAGAAAATCCACACCGTTCGCAGCACAGACCGCTGCTGAAACAGCCGCAAAAGCTGCTATGGAACACGGCCTGAAAACTGTGGAAGTTTACGTCAAAGGTCCGGGCAGCGGACGCGAAGCTGCTATCCGCGCATTACAGACTGTTGGTCTGGAAGTACGCATGATTAAAGATGTAACACCGATTCCGCACAACGGCTGCCGTCCGCCCAAGAGAAGACGTGTCTAATTAGGAGGTTAGCAATATGGCAGTAAATAAAGACCCGATTCTGAAAAGATGCAGATACTTAGGTATCAGCCCCGCTGTCATGGGCATTGACAAGAAGTCCAATCGTAATCCGAATGCAAATAACCGTAAGAAGATTTCTGAATACGGCACACAGCTCAAGGAAAAGCAGAAGCTCAAGTTCATCTATGGTGTCATGGAAAAGCCGTTCCGTCACTATTTTGAACTCGCTGAAAAAATGGAAGGCAAAGCCGGTGATAACTTAATCACAGTTCTGGAATCCAGACTGGATAATGTTGCTTTCCGCATGGGTTTGGCTTCTACCAGACGCGAAGCAAGAGAACTGGTAACTCACGGTCATTTCACAGTAAACGGCCAGAGGGTAGATATTCCTTCTTATCGTGTATCTGTCGGTGATGAAATCGCGCTCGGCGAAAAGAGCAGAAGCAGCGTTCTGTTCAAGGGCAGCGAACAGACTGTAGGCATCCTGGAAAAAACACAGGGCAGAACTGTTCCGCTTTGGCTGGAAGTCAGCAATGACAAGTTCTCCGCAAAAGTCACCAGACTGCCGAATCCGTCCGATATTGACTACGAAGCAGAAACACACCTGATTGTCGAGCTGTACTCCAAGTAATATGTAATTGCTTGCGGACGCTTCACGATTCACAGATACAAGTAATTACAAAATAGGAGGGTTTATATGCTTGAAAAAATTGAAAAGCCGGAAATTGTTCCCGAAGATTTAAGACCGGACGGAAAGTATGGCAAGTTCGTTCTGTCCCCGCTGGAACGCGGCTACGGAACTACCCTTGGCAATAGTCTCAGACGCGTTCTTCTTTCCTCGATTCCCGGCGTTGCTGTCAATTTTGTGAAGATTGACGGAGTGCATCACGAGCTTTCCACAATTCCGGGCGTTAAAGAAGATGTGACAGAAATTATTCTGAGCCTGAAAGGCCTGACTGCCAAACTTTACGGCGACGGCCCAAAGACACTTCTGATTGACGCTGAGGGCGAATGCGAAGTCACAGCGGGCGATATTGAAGCAGATTCTGAAGTGACGATTCTGCACCCTGAGATGCATATTGCAACTTTGGGCAAGGACGCAAAGCTTCATATGGAAATTACTATTGACAAGGGCAGAGGTTATGTATCCGCTGAAAGAAACAAACAGCAGACACAGGACATGCCGCTTGATGTAATTGCCGTAGACAGCATTTATACTCCTGTTTTAAAGGTGAACTATACCGTGGAGAATACACGTCTCGGACAGGTCACCGACTATGACAAGCTCACGATGGAGGTATGGACAGACGGTACTATCTCTGCAAAAGAGGCTCTGTCACAGGCAGCCAATCTCCTCAACGAGCATCTGAAACTGTTCGTCGATTTGTCAGACGAAGCGTGCATTCCCGAAGTTCTCGTAGAGAAAGACGACAAGGGCAAGGAAAAAATCCTTGAGATGACCATTGAGGAACTTGACTTGTCGGTACGTTCTTTTAATTGCCTGAAACGTGCCGGCATCAATACGGTAGATGACTTGATTAACAAGTCCGAGGAAGAAATGATGAAAGTGCGTAATCTCGGCAAGAAGTCTTTTGATGAAGTAAAGGAAAAGCTCCAGTCTCTGGGATTTGACCTTTCTTCGGAAGAAGACTGAGAGAACGCAAGATGAATGAATTTTCGCAAAGGAGTTGAATACTAATGCCGGGTACAAGAAAACTGGGCAGAACGACTGCACACAGAACTGCTATGCTCAGAGCAATGGTAACTTTCCTGCTGGAAAACGGTCAGGTAGAAACGACTGTAACAAGAGCAAAGGAAGTTCGCAGCGTAGCTGAAAAGATGATTACACTGGGTAAGAACACAGACTTGCACAGCAAGAGACAGGTGTATTCTTATGTGACCAAAGAAGCTGTTGCGAAGAAGCTGTTTGATGAGATTTCTCCGAAATATGCTGACCGCAAAGGCGGTTATACACAGATTATCAAGACAGGTCCACGCCGTGGTGATGCTGCTGAAATGGCAATCATCAAGCTGGTTGACTGATGATAAAAATAATTGCAGCACAGCAGGAAAACTGCTGTGCTGTTTTTATTATGCCAAAATGAGATTCTGAAAAAAATTCCCCGTCCGGACGGACAGGGGATTTGTGTTATTTTCCTCGTTTTTTCTTGTCAGCATCAATGGATTTGCGCCATGCGTTGGAAAGTTTCTTTCCGCTGCGCATTTCGGAAACAGAGGCAGACATTGCATGGAACAGAACGTCAGTTCCTTTACTGTCAGCCAGATAATCAACGGAACGTTCTGCTGAAATACCGAGCTTTGCGCCTTCGGTAACGGCATCAATATTCGCACCGATAAAGACGAATTCCCAGCCGAGTTTTTTCTTTTCTTCAATCAAAGACTTGATTTTCGCATAGTTGAATTCTCGGCTTGCGTTCTCCATGCCATCCGTTGTGATGATGAACATAGTATGTTCCGGCACATCTTCCGGACGGGCATATTTATGGATATTGCTGATATGATTGATAGTACTGCCGACTGCATCCAGAAGCGCGGTCATTCCGCGAACAGTATAATCTTTGCCAGTAAGCGTTTTGATTTCCTGCAAATCCAGACGGTCATGAAGCGTTTCAATTTTGTCATCAAACAGAATTGTTGTAACGAATGCCTTGCCGTCTTCTTTTTTCTGTTTTTCAATCATGCCGTTGAAACCGCCGATAGTATCTTTTTCCAGGCCGCTCATAGAACCGCTTCGGTCAAGAATGAATACAAGTTCAGTCGAATTGTTTCCAGCCATGGGAAATTCCTCCTTTTTGAAGAAATAAAATATTACTATTTATTATAACAGAATTTCAACAGAAATCAAGAAGATTTTCTGAAAAAACTATGAATTTTTTCTGTATTTCTGTCCGGGGCTTGACTTTTTGCCGGAAAAGTTCTATAATAAAAAAAATTATGAAAAGAGGTTTTGACAATGCCGGAATATCAGGATATTTATGACATTCACAGAAATCTGACAGGCAGAACTGTCCAGAGAGGAAAGCCCAGAAAAAAAGATGAATTCATTCTCGTGATTCATCTGCTACTATTCGATAAGCAAGGGCGGTTTCTGGTGCAGAAACGCGTGAAAAATAAGGCAAGCTGGCCGGATATGTGGGATATATCTCTTGGAGGAATCGCCCAGTCCGGTGATAACAGCCGCTCTGCTGTGACAAGAGAAGCCGAAGAAGAACTCGGTCTGCATCTCGATTTTACCGATACAGAGCCGATTTTTTCATTCCGAAACTATAATATCTGGGATGATTACTGGATTGCACAGATTGATTCAGAACATCTGGAATTAAAGCTTCAGCCGGAAGAAGTTGCCGAAGCAAAATGGGTGACTAAACCCGAATGGGAAGCACTTCTGTATACACATCAGGTGATTCCGTACATGTTTCAGTGGACGCTGTTTGAACTCTATGAAAAGCATTTCCCCGGCACAAGAATTTTCCCATTTGGCAATCCGGCGGAAATCAAGGGTGCATTGTTCGATATGGATGGTCTGCTTCTGGATACAGAGCGTGTCTGCTCTGAAACGTGGGACAAAGCCGCTGAACTTGTGGGCTTTGCAGATGTCCAGAGAGCAAAAATGGCTTGTATCGGCTTGAATCGTGAAAGTACTATTGCTTTTTTTGAAAAGACTTACGGCAAAAAATTCGATTATCAGAATTTTCTGGATACTGCCCGGAAACTTACTAAAGAAGCCCTTGCAGAACATGTGCCTGTCAAGGAGGGTGCGCCTGAAATTCTGCAATTCCTGAAAGAAAAGGACGTAAAGCTTGCGCTGGCAAGCTCTACCAGAGAAGTCACCGTCCGGAAACAGCTCGAAAGAGCCGGATTACTGCAATATTTTGATGCCGTCATCACGGGCGATATGGTGCAGAACGGCAAGCCGCATCCGGAAATTTTTCAGAAAGCCTGTCATGCCTTGAATCTCGAACCGGAAACCAGCATTACGTTTGAGGATTCTATTAATGGCATCCGTAGTGCTTACAGAGCGAAAACTTATCCGATTCATATTCCGGATATTCAGCCAGAAAATCAGGAGACTGTCGCTTTAAGCTGGAAAAAATTTCCGTCTCTGACAGAAGCTAAGAAATTTCTTGAAAAATTATTATGATAGACTATAGCGGAGAGACGGCAAAATATCTGCCTTTGATGATGAACGGTTTCTATCTTGTACGATTAGGATGGATAATCAGCAATCAAAAAAAGCAGACTGGAATCGTTTGCTTCTGAAAATTTTTCATGAACGTTATATTGAAAAATATAACGAAATTGAAAACGAATTGACTCCGCAGGAGATACAGGAATCAGAACAATATATTTTAGAGACAGAACGGGAAATCATGCAGACCGTTTCTGAATTTGAACAGAAAGTGCAAAGATATATTCAAATGATTTTAAGAGATAAAGAAAAATATTTAGAAAATGAAAAAATTCTCTATGAAATTGGCGAATTAGAACTTATTTATTACAAAAAATTTGGTCAACATTATGGTTATTCTATGTTCGATAAACCTTCGGCAGAAGAAACATTTGCAGGTTTAAAAGACTGTATCGAAAATAATCATATTCAGAGATTTAAGCCTATCCCCGAAGATGGGAAGGACTACTGGCAGGATTAATATTTTTATCGGAAAGTCCGGCGACGCACCGGACTTTTTGTATAAATTATGAATTGATTCGCTATCACGTTTCTTTGTAAAAAAATTTACATAATTTTTGTGCAAAAATTACATAAAAATTCTTGACTTTTTGTCATTTTAATTATATAATGAAATCACAAAGAGAAAACATGCGTTTTCATAAAGAGGTAAAATTTCAAGTTTGGGGGAAACTAACTATGAAGAATCATAACAAAATGAGCAGATTCGCTGCTATCGCTGCTGTTGCTGCACTGACAGTCACCGGTTTAAGCATTCTGCCAGAATCCGCAATCGAGACAAAAGCCGCTTCTCTGACTGGTCAGAATGCACAGAGCATTACTTCACAGATGACTATCGGCTGGAATCTCGGAAACACGCTCGATGTCGCTACTACCGGACTGAAAAGCACAACTGCTCCGGGAAAATTCGTTACAAAATGGGGCAATCCCGAACCGACTCAGGAACTGTTCGATACTGTCAAGGCAGGCGGTTTCAATACCGTCAGAATCCCGACAACTTGGTATGAACATCTTGAATATGATGAATCCAGCCAGATGTATGTTGTCAATGAAAGCTGGATGGATTATGTCAAGCAGACTGTCGATTATGCCTATAATCAGGATATGTTTGTCATTCTGAATGTTCATCATGAAGATTTCATCAATGAGAAAGTATTCACAGATGAAACTTACGCAGTCGCTGCTAAGAAATTAGGCGACATCTGGACACAGGTTTCTGAAACATTCGCAGATTATGACCAGCATCTGATTTTTGAGGGTATGAACGAACCTCGTCAGACCGGAAATCCCAGTGTCAATGAATGGGGCAACGGAACAGGCGATAACGGTTATACAACACAGTATATCAACAATCTGAATGCTGTTTTCGTGAACACTGTCAGAAGTCAGGGGTCTTCCGCCAATCAGGAAAGACTGCTGATGCTTCCGGGCTATTGTGCTTCTTCTGATTCCACAGCTATCAGAAATATTGAAATTCCTGCAAATGCCGGAAATGTAGCACTTTCTGTACATGCCTATCTGCCGTATTATTTCACAATGGCAACAGATAGCAAAGCTGTTCACGAATTCCCCGGTAAGAGCGGATGGGGAGAGGATTATGAATATTCTCTGACAACATTCTTCAACAACATGAAGCAGATTTCTGCTGAAAAGAATACGCCTATTATTATCGGTGAATTCAGTGCATCTGATTTTGATAATACAGAATCTCGTGTCAACTGGGCGAAATCCTATCTTTCCAAGGCAAAAGATGCCGGCATTCCGTGCGTTCTGTGGGATAACAATGTAGTTTCCGTCAATAACGGCGAAGCGCATGGCTATGTATACAGATTAACCAATACATGGTATACACAGTCCGCACCGGTTATCGAAGCTATGATGGGCGTTTATGGCATTACTCCGACACTTCCGGCTTATGAAGAATATGTTTCTCCGGAATTTTCATGGGATAAAGTGCCGAAGGATGAAACATGGGTAGAATTGTTCCGTTCAGCCAAGGGACTCGACCTCGAAGCGTGGAAGCCCTCCGCTCTGGGTCAGTGGAAACAGTATGCCAATGAAAATTATGATTTTGTCATGATTTATGAAACCGCAGGCGAACCTGCTCTTGTACTTCAGGACGAAGCCAAGGAAACATGGAATTATGTAAGCGCATCTGATACAGATACTCCGTTCTTAGCATATTTCACTTATGAAGATTTGCTTTCTGCAATTGAAGGTACAGACGTTACACTCGAAGAAGAAGATAATCTCTACATGAGTGCAATGGCACAGGATTTGAAAGTTTACGGTGTGTATGCCGTTCCGAAAAACGGTGCAGAAGTACCTACAGAAACCGAGACTGATACAGAAAGCGAACCCCTGCCCATTGAAACAGGAGATGTCAATCAGGATGGAACAGTTTCCCTTCTGGATATTATCACACTCCAGAAATTCCTGCTCGGCAAGCCTACAGGGCAGCAGGTAATGCTCAATGCAGATATGAATCATGACAGCATTCTCAATATCTATGACCTGATTCTGCTGAAAAAACAGCTTCTCAAAGTTCGGTAAGAAAAATACCTCCATATAATAAATCATAAAATTCCCCTGTATTCTGGTGAGTACAGGGGATTTTTCAATAGAACCTGATTCCGCAAAACTCAAAACGATTCAGCGACTCTGAGAAAGGTATAAATCCAGCCATTACAATGTCCGAGCG
>SVNI01000015.1 GCA_015066975.1 Ruminococcus sp.
AAAATGCTGCGCTGTTCCAGGTCGGCGAAACCACCTGCGGTATTGTGCGTTCTGTCGAGAAATACGGTGTCTTTATTGAACTGATGCCGAACCTCGCCGGGCTTGCCGAACTCCGTCAGCCTGTGGAAGTCGGCCAGCGCACGAGTGTCTACATTAAAGCCCTGATTCCGGAAAAGCTCAAAGTCAAGCTGATTCTGGTGGATGTCTGCGAAGACCTTGCCAAGCCCGAACCGCTCCGGTATTTCTATCATGAGAATCATATAGACCACTGGATTTATACACCGCCGGGCGCAGGCAAATTTATCGATACCGTATTTGACGGCAATCTGACAGGCATTCTGTAATGATTTCTATCCGGTTCTCTCAGGAGAGCCGGATTTTTTTGTGCATTCTGACGAATTTTCAGAATACGCCATAAAAACAGATTTTGCAGGACGTATGATAGATAACTAAAATCAGGAAAGAGGTTTTTCTTTATGAAATTCAAAAAATTAATCAGTGTTGTTTCTTCCTGCGTTCTGCTTTCCGGATGCGGTGCAGTGCAGGAAACGTCCGCTAATCTGACAGCTTCCGTACAGAGCCAGCCCGTCAGCGTTTCCGAACCCGGAACGGATTTTCAGTCTTCGCAGATGCAGTTTGCTGTCAGGCTGTTTCAGCAGACTGCTTCGGAACATGCTGATGAAAATGTTCTGGTATCTCCTCTGTCAGTGATGCTTGCGCTTTCCATGACCGCCAACGGCGCAGACGGCCAGACGCTTTCCGAAATGGAGCAGGTGCTTGGAAATCCGGTTTCTGACCTGAATCAGAATCTTTACAGTTATACACAGAATCTGCCGTCCGGCGAAAAAGCAAAATTTTCGCTTGCAAATTCTATCTGGTTCAGAAACGGTCTGAACGTGAAACAGGAATTTCTCCAGACAGATGCCGATTACTATCAGGCGGATGTATATCAGGAAGATTTCAGTCCCGAAACCTGCGGTAAAATCAACAAATGGGTCAGCCGGAAAACTGACGGCATGATTGACAGCATTATTGATGAAATCAGCGCAGATACCAGAATGTATTTAATCAACGCACTGTCGTTTGATGCCGAATGGCTTCATATCTATAAAGATACAGATATTCATGAAAATCAGGAATTCACATCCGCGGACGGCACAAAGCAGACTGTCACAATGATGCATTCCAGCGAAAACAGCTATCTGAAATCAGAACAGGCTACCGGATTCATCAAGCCGTATGCGGACGGCTACAGTTTTGTAGCACTTCTGCCGGATGAAAAAATTTCTGTAGATGATTATATCACTTCCCTGAATCCGGAATCCGTTTCCGCTATGCTCACGAATGCACAGGATACCGAAGTCAGCGTCAATATGCCGAAATTCAAAAACGAATTTGAAACTTCTCTTGCAGATGGGCTTGCTTCCATGGGAATGCCGACGGCCTTTTCCGGTATAGCTGATTTTTCCGGCATAAGCGATACAAGCTTATATATCGAAAATGTGCTTCACAAGACGTTTATCGAAGTCGACGAGAGAGGCACGAAAGCCGGTGCTGTCACCGCTGTCATAATGGATGAAAACTGTATTGAATTCTCTGAACCGAAAGCCGTCACGCTCGACAGGCCTTTTGTCTATATGATTATCGATAATCAGGAAAATCTGCCGTTATTTATCGGCACAGTCAAAGAAATTCAGAAATAAGGAGGAATTTATGACAGATATTGCTTGACTTTTTGAAATTTTTGCTATATAATGATATTATATTACTGATTTCAGAAAGGCAGGAAGCAAAATCATGACCGAACTGCAAATTATGAAAAACGCAAAAGCTTGTCTTGAACTGCTCGCAAAGGGCATTGACCCCCTGACAAAAACTCCCGTTCCGGATGATGATGTTGTCAGAAAGCCGGCACTCATCAAATATCTGAATTATACTGCTGAGATTCTGGAGAAAAATATCTCTGCCATGCAGATTCTGGAACAGTCAGAACAAAATGCTTCTGCCCGTTTTTTCGTTTCGGAAGAGAGAAAAGCTAATTTTCATGCCGTGAATGAAGATGTCACGATTACGAATATTTCAAACGTCATCAATGCCGGAATTTCTCCGGAACAAGACGGCTTCATCCCGACAAAAGCCATTTCTGAATGGCTGGAAAGCAAAGAACTTCTCGAAAAAAGAAGCATTTCCGGCGGAAATTACCGCAGAATTGCAACAGAAAAAGCTGTTGATTTCGGCATGACAAATTTATATAACTCCAAAGGCAATTTCAAGAGCGTTGTATTCACTCCACAGGCACAGCAGTGGATTTATGACTGCATGGATGAAATTTCAGAATTCTGCATTCAGAATGCAGAACAGTATCCAAAACTTGAAAAAACATCCGAACCGCCTGCTGAAATTCCGCTGTTCCGCCTGACTCCGGAACAAAAAGCACAGCTTTCTCCGTTTGCGGAAGAAACTAAAATTTCAGAGATTACAAAATATCTGAATTCCATGATTGATACCAGTCACGTGAAACCTTTAAAAAACGGTATTATTTCCGGCTGGCTGTTCAGTGAACGATTCTTACAGAAACAGGGGAATCAAAAAGAATATACACCAACTCCGCAGGGAGAACAAATCGGTATTTTCTGCAAAAGCTACACGCGAAACGGCTGTGATTTTAAAATCAGTCTTTTCACACCGCAGGCACAGCAATATATTTTCGACCACATTGATGATTTGATAGAATTCAACAGGCTCGAAAATTAAAATAGATTCAAAAGGGGAAATTTTGTATGAAAAAAACAAGAATTACCGCAGGCATCATGACCGCCGCCATGCTGTTTTCAGCTCTGCCCGTCATGAACGTCTCCGCTGAAGATGTCGTACTCGTCAACGATACGTTCGAGGAAGGCTTCGGCACTTGGAAAGCCCGTACCTCCGGCAGTACAGAATTAAGCTTGTCTGACAAGTATGCCAATTCCGGAAGCAAGTCGCTTTCCGTGACTGGCAGAACTGTTTCATGGAACGGTGCAGGCGCATCCATGATTGGTACAATGTATGCCGGAAAACAATATACTCTGAGTGTCGCTGTCCTGTATGATGATGAAACTGTCGGCGGACAGAATCAGCAGTTTAATCTGCAATGCTTATACACTGATGCCAACGGCAAGGAAAATTATAAATATATCAGCAGTGTGAACGCAAAAGTCGGTGAATGGAGCACTATCAACGGAACTTATACTGTTCCGGAAGATGCTTCCAATATCGTGATTTATGTCGAAGCCGCTACTCTGAGTGATTTCTACATGGATGATTTCACTGTAAAGGGCGAAAAAATCGAGAAAGAAGCCGGAAATGACGGATTTTCCGATAATTTCGACGACGGCACAGTCATGAAATGGCAGGGCAGAGGTTCACAGACAACACTGGAAGTTTCCACAAAATACGCGCACAGCGGTGAATATTCTCTCTATACGGACGGCCGTCAGCAGTTATGGAACGGCGCAACCTGCAATAAAGCCTTAGTTCTCGAAGCAGGCGGTTATTATCGCTTTGGCTGTTATGTCCTCTATGACGGTGACGAATATACTGACACACAGAAATTTTCTATCAATCTGCAATATGATTTGAACGGCAAGGAAAATTATTATACTATCTATACCGAAACCGCTAATAAGGGCGAATGGACTTATGTCGGCACAGAATGCACCATTCCGGAGGGCGCATCTAACATGTATGTTTATGTCCAGACGGCATACAAGCCCGATTCTGCTGTAACAAGTCAGGATTTAATGGGCTTCTATCTGGATGATGTCACCGGAGAAAGACTGCCTGACCCGGCTATTCAGGAAGATATCGCTTCTCTGAAAGATATCTATGCTGATGATTTCAAAATGGGATGTGCTGTCGCAAGTGCCGAATTCACACAGGGCGCAACAAAAGACCTGATTCTGAAACATTATAACAGCGTGACAATCGGAAACGAACTCAAGCCCGAAGCCGTTCTTGACCAGAGTGCCACGCTTGCCTATATGGAAGCCAACGGCGGAGACCAGACAAACCCGCAGATTTCTCTGAAACAGGCGTCCGCAATGCTCAAATTCTGCGAAGATAACAATCTTGATTTAAGAGGTCATGTTCTGGTATGGCACAGCCAGACACCTGACTGGTTCTTTAAAGAAAATTATGATGCCAATGCCGATTTCGTTTCCCCTGAAATCATGGATAAGCGAATGGAAAATTACATCAAGAACGTCATGAACGCTATCAAGACAGAATATCCGAATCTGAATGTCTATTCATGGGATGTCGTAAATGAAGCCGCTTCCGATTCCGGCACAATGCGTAATGCCGGAGCTTATTCACAGGGCGACGGTTCTTCCGGCTGGGTGAGTGTCTACGGCGACCAGAGCTATATCAAGAAGGCTTTCACCTATGCGAGAAAATATGCTCCCGAAGGATGCAAGCTGTTCTATAATGATTATAACGAATACAGCGAGAATAAATTAAAATACATCCAGTCGGAAATTTTACAGGAGCTTATTGATGCGAAATTAATCGACGGTATGGGTATGCAGTCGCATATCGGTATGAGTTCGCCCTCTATCGCGCAGTATGAATCCGCACTCAGAAGCTATGCGGCAATGGGACTCGAAATTCAGGTCACTGAACTTGATGTGTCTCTCCGTTCCAATGCCGATGAAGATTTGCTTGCCTTAGCTGAAAGATATCGTCAGTGCTTTGATATGTATAAGAGAGTTAGGGCTGACGGTGTCAATCTGTCTGCTGTGGTACTCTGGGGCATTACGGATTCTACGAGCTGGATTGGCGGTTATCCGTTATTGTTTGATAAAGATTATCAGGCGAAAGCCGCTTATTATGCCGTTGCAGATACTTCCGCAGAAGTGCAGACCATTCAGACAGCAAGAGCCTATATCTGGAATAATGCTGTTGAATCCGCTTTAGAAGCACAGGCTGAAAATGCAATCGGCAGTGCCGGAACATTCAAAACAGCTTATTCTGAAAGAACCGGAGAATTATATTTCGTCATCAATGCGAAAAAAGCCGGAACTGCAACTATCCTGATTAACGGCAAATCAGAAAAAATCAGTGTCAAAGCCGGAGAAAATATTTATTCTGCAAGCGTTGCAGGACTGAAAGCCGGTGATACTGTCCGCTGTGATATTGCACTCAACGGCGAAAACTGGAATTCTCTGGGCGAATTATCGGAATCCACAAGCGGTAAACTCCTGATAGCCGAGATTCCGGCAATGGCAGAAGCTGTTCAGGGAACTCCCACGATTGACGGCAAAATTGATGACATCTGGAGCACAGCAAAAACAATTAATATCAATACTTACTCTATGGGCAGCGGCGCAACCGGAACGGCTAAAATCCTTTGGGACAACAAGAATATCTACGTTCTGGCAGAAGTCAAAGACCCTGTACTCAGCAAGGCAAGCAACAACAGCTATGAACAGGATACTGTTGAAATCTTCCTTGATGAAAACAATCATAAATCAACAGCGTATGAAGCAGATGATATTCAGGTCAGAACGAATTTCGATAACGAAAAGTCTGTTACAGACGGACTTTCTACAGACAGATTCACATCTGCAACCGCAAAGACGGCTGACGGCTATCTGGTAGAATTCGCGATTCCGTCCACACTGGGCGGATTCAAGGCAAATCAGATTGTCGGTTTCGATGCGCAGGTCAACGACGACGGCACAGGCGACGGAAAGAGAACTTCCATTGCAAACTGGTTTAACCTTTCCGGCATGGGCTATACAGATGTATCGGGTCTGGGTCTGCTGAAACTTGCCGGAGAAGAAAGCACTCTCCTCGGAGATGCTGACCTCAGCGGTGAAATTAATATTCTTGATGTCATCACTATCAACAGAGCCATTCTCGGCAAGGAAATTCTCAGCGAACAGCAGAAAACCAATGCTGATGTCAATAAAAACGGCGCACCTGATGCCAGTGATGCCCTGTTGATTATGAAATATATTGTCGGTCTGGTGAAGGAATTTTGATAAAAGCAAAATATAAAGGTATTTTATTTATTATCTGTTCGGCATTCTGTTTTGCATTCATGAATGTATTTGTCAGGCTTTCGGGAGATTTGCCGTCTGTCCAGAAAAGCTTTTTCCGGAATTTCGTCGCACTCCTGATTGCCGGAGCAGCCTGCTGGAAAGACAGGAAAAACATGCAGATGCCAAAAAACGGCTGGGGCTGGCTCGTGATGCGAGCCGGTTTCGGCACAATCGGCATTCTGTGCAATTTCTACGCGATTGACCATCTTGTATTATCGGATGCTTCCATGCTGAACAAGATGTCGCCGTTTTTCACGATATTGTTTTCATGGCTTCTGCTGAAAGAGAAGCTCAGTCCGGCGCAGGGCGGAGCAGTGCTGACAGCGTTTCTGGGAAGTCTGCTGATTATCAAGCCAACTCTGGATTTTTCTGATTTCAAGGCCTCTGCACTCGGCCTGACAGGGGGCATCTGTGCGGGGCTGGCTTATGCGTGTGTGAGAGTTCTGGGACAGAAGGGTGTCAACAAGAATTTTATCGTTCTGTTTTTTTCGGGGTTTTCCTGTCTGGTTACGCTTCCGTTTCTGATTCTGAATTTTCATCCCATGACGCTGAAACAGATATTGATTCTGATAGGCGCAGGAACGGCCGCCGCCGGGGGACAGTTCTCAATAACAACGGCATACTGTCATGCACCGGCGAAAGAAATTTCGGTTTATGATTATTCACAGATTATTTTTGCGACATCATTAGGGTTTTTATTTTTCCGGGAGATTCCGGATATTTACAGTTTTATCGGCTATGGGATTATTATTCTTTCTGCAATTGCAATGTTCTGGTATAATAATTATTATCTGCCGAAGCAGAAAGCTGAAACATAAAAGAAATCACCGTTCTGAAAAAAATCAGGACGGTGACAGTTTTATGTTTTCTTTTTCCGGCGCATTTTGTGCAGTTTCATGCGGATGCGGACGAGCAGGGCACGAACCGGAAAGAAATCGCACCAGAGATGCACATAGAATAAATATTTCTTGTCCGTGACGGGAATAGTTTTTCCGTCACGGACAATTCCGGTTAATACGCCGATAATATGCCTGTCCGTGATGCCGTATTCTCTGTGCCAGCGATTATCTCCGCAGATGACATAATCATTTTCACGGACTTTCAGAATCCTGTGCAGAACGTACTGCCCCGAATCGCGCCGATATAAAGGTACATCATATTTTTTCAGCCTGCCGGTAACTTTTTCGATAATCAGCAGGTCTTTATCCTGCCGGATAAGCGGCATCATGCTGTCGCCGACATTGGTATAGATAAGCTTTCCGGTGCGCTGAATTTCCTGTTCAAATGTAGAATTAGCCATCAACCGCCCCGATACTTCTGAGCTGTGTCACAATCTTGTGGACATCACGTCTTGCAATTTCTTCGGAAACTTCAAAGTTTTCTAGCATTTTAGAAACAATTTCGTCTTCTGTGGTATCCGTTTCCAGACAGGTCATGATAAATCCGGCAGAAGCATTGCCTCTCACCAGGCCTTTGAAATCAGATGCACCTGTGGAAACGAGAAGTTTTTCGTCTCCGTCGTTATGGGAAATAAATTCATTGTTGAGTTTCATGTGACATTATCCTTTCATTGCATTGTAGGCGGTTTCCGCCGCGGACGGGTTCATGTTGCAGTGCAGTCTGTACAGACTGACACGGGAGGCAAGCTTGTCTATCAGGGTAAGTGTTTTCTGCATCTGGAGTGCGTTCATGGGATGATAGACCTGCTGTAACAGCATGGTATAAGCTTCTGTTCTGGAAATCTGCCGGATGCTGTTTTCTTCTCCCCGTTCCAGAATGCACAGGGCTTTCAGCGGTACAGAGATATTGCATCCAAGATGATGTTTTCCGTTATACGGTGTCCCGTAGACGATAACGGTTTTATCATCCTGAATATGAAGCAGGGGCTTATCATCATTGACCATGACGGCTTTTTCACCTAGCATTTTGCGCCATAGCCGGGTATGGGTAGACTTTCCCGTGCCGGATTTCGCTGTAAAAAGATACCCCTGACCGTCCACGGCAATGACAGAGCCGTGAAACAGAAATGTATCATAATCCGGCATTTTTTCAGAAATTTTGCGGTAAACGGCTAATTCTTCCAGATATCCCGGAGCGAAATCATAAGGCTTACGGCCTTCTTTCAGGGCAGTTTTTCGGGATTTTTCGCGTTCAAACTGCAAATCCTGTTCGGTGATGGAAACAGCATATTCTGCTGTTTCTTCCGTTCTGTAATCCTGACAGAGCTGATGCACCTGCTCATAAATCGAAGTAACAGCGATAACTTTGTCTGCAATTTTATAATTTCCAGTAAACATTTCTCTTTTCATTCTTTCTGTAAAAATTTCCGCAGACAGAAGCAGTTATTTCAGGACATCCGGCAAATCCTGACCGTAGATAATATTTTTTACGCCGGAAGTCGCTTCCTGAAAAGGCTTTAAATCGGGATAAACGATTTCCATGCCTTCTGCTTCCAGTCTCTTGACCATATCAGTAGTCTGATTCTTGATAAGTACACGGTTCTGCTTTCCGGCAACTTCGGCAGCAATAGAAAGGATATCCTGATATTCTGGTGTCAGCCCGTCCCAGATATCCTGCCGGATGGTCAAAGGCATTGCATCATAGCTGTGATTGGTGACAGAAAGATATTTCTGCACTTCATAGAGCTGATTGTTATAAATAATCGGAATGGGGTTTTCCTGCGCATCAAACTGGCCGTCTGCGAGAGCCTGTTTGAGTTCTGCGAACGGAAAACTCTGCGGATTGGCGGACAGTGCTTTCATCGTTTCCATGACAATCTGATTTTCCGGTGTGCGGATATTCAGGCCGTTCATATCTTCGACACTGTTGACCGCACCGACAGCTTCGGAAGTCGTCACACAGCGGAAACCGTTATCAAAATAAGAAAGCACATGCATATTATAGCTTTCCAAATCTTTATTGATTTCCTGCATATCGTCGCTGTCTACAAAAGCCCATGCCGACTCGAAATTTTCAAACAGAAACGGCAGTGCAGAAACACCGATTCTGGGCGCATAGACAGCATAGTTTCCGGCACTGGAGACAGTCATATCCACTTCGCCTTTTGTCATTTTTTCAATCAGTTCCGCATCACTGCCGAGTTCTCCTGCCGGATGCAGTTCTATAATAATATCCCCGTTTGTTTTTTGCTGTACAGTATCCTGAAAGATTTTCAGTGCAAGGCCTCTGGGGTCATCTTCTGTGGTAGAATAGCCTGCATGAATTGTCAGCGGATAAGAAATTTCAACCGCATTGGGGTTTGTTTGTCCGGATGAAGATGTCTGACATCCGGTAAGCAGAAACAGTGCAGTGACAGTTGTTAAAATCAGATGATGTTTTTTCATAATAAATATCCCTCCTTTTGGTAAAAAAATATCATGATATTTTAAATTCATTATAGCATATTCAAATACAAAAGTCAAGAATACAGCAGGTTTCGATAACGTTTTCATGAGTAAAATTTTTATGAATAATTTTATGAATAATATTAATTTTTTATTAATATTTATTTACTAAAAATCTGGTTGCAAAAATTCGCAGAATATGCTATAATCATAGAGAGGTGATTTTTATTAAATTCAATCCTGAATGCTGTACGCTGTGCCCCAGAAAATGCCGTGCCGACAGAACCAGAACTACAGGCTTCTGCGGCAGCGGTGCAGGTATCCGGGCGGCGGCAGCAATGCTTCATTTCTGGGAAGAACCCTGTATCAGCGGAAAAAATGGCTCTGGTGCAGTGTTTTTCTCCGGCTGTGCGCTCCGGTGCTGTTTCTGTCAGAATGAAACTATTTCAAATCAGAACTTCGGAAAAGAAATCTCTCCGGAACGACTTGCAGAAATCTTTCTGGAATTGCAGGAACAGGGCGCGCATAATATCAATCTGGTAACGGCAGGACATGTTCTGCCATGGGTGATTCCGGCACTGGAACGTGCCAAGCCTGATTTGCACATTCCAGTAATCTACAATTCCGGCGGATACGAACTCGCCGAAACCCTGAAAGCCCTTGAAGGCCTGATAGATGTCTGTCTTCCGGATTTTAAATTTTTCTATCCGCAGACGGCAGAAAACTATGCTCATGCAGGAGATTATCCCGAAATTGCCGAACGCGCCCTGAAAGAAATGCTCCGGCAGACCGGAAAACCCGTCATACAGGAACATCTGATAAAAAAAGGCTGTATCGTCCGGCATCTGGTTATGCCCGGACATCGGCAGGAATCTATTGCACTGCTGGAACAT
Source organism: Ruminococcus sp. (assembly GCA_015066975.1). Taxonomy (GTDB): domain Bacteria; phylum Bacillota; class Clostridia; order Oscillospirales; family Ruminococcaceae; genus UBA3855. The sequence goes on from SVNI01000015.1 coordinate 10,321, forward strand.
CTCGCCGAAACTTTCGGAACAGACAGCTTTTTATTAAGCCTGATGTCACAGTATACCCCTGTACAGAATCAGAACTGTCCGGAACTGAACAGGCGCATCACCAAGATGGAATATCACAGCGTTCTGAAAACCGTGCAAAAACTGGGCTTTTCCGGCTACTGTCAGGAGAAGTCCTCCGCCAGGAGCGAATACACGCCGGATTTTCACTTGCAGGGACTGTAACTTACTGATAAATCGTCACGATAAAGCCGTCGGCATTATTTCCCGAAATCTCATACGAACTCTGATTCGACGGAATCGCAAAAGATGTCGTTTCGCTGTGCAAATCTGCCGGAACATAATACATCCCGAAGGAATCCGAACCCGTCTTGACTACCAGCATATTACTGATAGAATACTGCCGGATTTCCTGTAGAAATTCTTCAAGGCAGATGTTCCGGCTCGTCATGTAGGCCGCCGGCGCAATGCCCACATAACGGAATGTTGCCGTTCGGCGTTCGGTGATATCATCATCAAAATAATCATCTTTGCCTTCCGGATAGCGCAGTACAAAACCGTATTCAGAAGCATGTTCCGAAAGCCATGCATATTCGCCTTCCGGCCTGTAGGCATAGGAACTGCCTGTTTCCGGAAAAATCCCGATAGTCAGAGTTCTTCCCGTCTGGAAATCCGGGTCAATGGATTCCGGCTTGTATCCTCCAATCATCCGCAAATCGTGAATGCCTGTCGTCTGGCTGAACGTCTCGAACCAGCTGTCCATGGCAAGTGCGGCCACTCTGTCAAGGCCGACTTCCCAGTCAGATGCCGTATATGGTTTTGCGCCGTTTTTAGTATCCAGAATGCTCTTGATAGTGACAAACTGAATCTCTGATGATGTTCCGTTTTTGACGGCTTCGTCGTCAATCTGGCAGGGGAATGCCTTGTTGACAAGAATCAGATGCCCGGAATGCACTTTAGAAGTTTCAATCGAAACTTTCGGATAGTTTTTAGCATCAGCCGTTTCGTTTGTAATTGTGATATTCTGGATAGTATTTTCAGAATCTCCCGAATCCTGTTTTGATTTCATCTTTTTCACACAGCCGGAAATCAGCAGAATACAGACAAGCAGGAGAATTCCTGTAACAAGTAAGCGGTCATAGCGCGGTCTGCGCCTTGGTTTTTTTTGAACAGCCATGCTGAACTCCTTTCTGATAAAAAATCTGGCATAGCGTAAATCATCGTAACTTTTATTATAACACAAAAATGACAAATTGTAAACAGTTTTTCAACAAAAAAATCAGGGATTCTGAAAACTGTTCATGATTATCCTGAAAGAGAGGTCTTATTCTTGCGAAAATTTTCATTTCAGCACAAAGCATCAGAAAGATTTTATTATTACCGCGGGCGGTTTCTGAGACTGCTGATGCATTCGCTTCTGCATATCCGGCTTTTGTTCCGGTGGACAGTGTTATCACTGATACTGGGGAGTGTGCTGGGAGTGGTCGGAACGGAATTTGTCAACTGCATCAGTTTCAGCACAGCGTTCCGGAACGAGCATTTATGGTGCTATGCCCTGATGCCGACAGGCGGTGTTCTGATAGTGTTTCTGTACTGGGTCACGCATGACAAGCATGACAAGGGGACAAATATGATTCTGGCATCACTGCGGTCAGAAGCACAGATACCGGTACAGACTGCGCCTTTGATATTTGTTTCGACGATTATTACGCACTTTGTCGGCGGAAGTGCCGGACGGGAGGGCGCAGCCTTACAGCTTGGAGGCGGACTGGCGAACATGTTCGGGAATCTTCTGCACATGCGTGAAAAAGATAAGCATATCTTAATCATGAGCGGAATGAGCGCGGCATTTTCGGCGATATTCCGGACACCTGTCGGGGCGGCGGTCTTTGCGATGGAAGTCGGCTGTGTCGGTACAATGCAGTACGGCGCACTTGTGCCGTGTGTGATATCTTCTCTGACAGCTTCCTATATTGCCGGGAAACTGGGGCTTCCTTTGGAACGGTATGAAGTCTACCCTGTGCCGGAGCTTGCACCGTTTACGGCATTGCAGACAATTCTGCTGGGGATATTCTGTTCGGCACTGAGTATTATCTTCTGCGTAATTCTGCACAGAACAGAACATTACATGAAGAAATATATTAAGAATCCCTATATCAGGATTCTGACGGCAAGCGCGGTGCTGATTCTGATGGGATTTCTTTTCCGGACAACGGATTTCTACGGAACAGGCGGTGCAGTCATTGCAAAAGCTGTTCACGGAGAAGCCGTCTGGTATGCCTTTATCCTGAAGATGTTCTTCACAGCAGTAACGCTCGGCGGAGGATTCAAGGGCGGAGAAATCGTGCCGTCATTCTTTGTGGGAGCGACATTCGGATGCTTATTCGGACAGATAACAGGTTTGTCGCCGTCATTGTGCGCGGCAGTCGGAATGATGGCACTGTTCTGCGGTGTGACAAACTGTCCGCTTGCGTCGCTGTTCATCTCGGCGGAACTGTTCGGACAGGGCTGTGTGCCTTACTGTCTGCTGGTGATTGCCGTCAGCTATCTGTTATCGGGCTATTACGGATTATACAAAGAACAGAGATTTTATTATTCTAAATTTACAGACGAACATGTTTCTCACAAAACCAGAAAATAGAAAGCGGGGTTCTTATTTTGAATGCAGAAATCAAAGGCGTTATCTTCGATATGGACGGCCTGATGCTGGATACTGAAAAGCTTCTTGCAAAATACTGGATGCAGTCCGCTCAGGAAGCCGGATTCCCTATGAAGCTGGAGCATGTGCTTGGTATCCGGAGCTTGTCGGCCGTCTATGCCAAACCGAAATTGCAGGGCATCTTCGGAAAAGATTTTAATTATGAAAAAATCCGTGCCAGACGGCGCGAACTGACGGCACAGCATCTTGAAACATACGGAATCGAGAAGAAACCCGGTCTGGATGTGCTTCTGAATTATCTTCATGAAAATCATTACAGAATTGCTGTGGCAACGGCTACTGACCGGGCGCGGACAGATTTGTATCTGCAACAGGTTGGTGTGCATCACTATTTTGATGCATTCGTCTGTGGCGATATGGTGACAACCGGCAAGCCCGACCCGGAAATTTATCTGAAATCCAGTCAAGCACTCGGCCTTGCGCCGGAACACTGCCTTGCGCTGGAGGATTCCCCGAACGGAATTATTTCGGCATACCGGGCAGGATGCAGAGCCGTCATGATTCCGGACTTGTCCCAGCCTGACGAAGACCTGAAACCTTATCTGTCGGCCTGTGTGCCGTCTTTATCTGATGTGATTGCTTTGCTGAAAGGAGAATTTGCATGATACACAAGTTCAATCAGTTTGAAATTCCGGGAATTTATTATTTCGAGGCGAAGAATTATTTCACCGGAAGCCGGAAAGATATGAATTTCAAAATTGTTTCCGACGGAAACGAAATGACTGCGACGGTATGGCACGGCTTTCTGTGCTCAGACCTCGCCGAACCGGAAGAAACCAGTCAGTTTCCCGTGAATCAGGAGGGACATGATGCCTTGCTGGACTGGCTGGAAGAAATCTGGCAGAAATCCCGGACAGAATAACAAAAAAGCATCAGATGCAAATTCATCTGATGCTTTTGTTTATGCAGATACTGCTAACGTTTCAAGAGATTTTCCTCTGTGATATTCCTGAAGATAGATTTCTGTGCATTTTCGGTATCTGGCGAATAATTTCATAGCTTCTTTCTGATTGTGATAGACTTTCCAGCACCCGGTGCAGAGACATTTTTTCTTCTCAATAAAGCCAATGACATCTTCCGGAGGATAGCCCAGAAACAGCCCGATTTCATGCGGAAAATCTTCTTCCGTGCGAAGACGGGAAATCAGCTCGGCAAGACACTGATTCTGATTCAGAGTTTCATAGCCCTGTTCTTTCAGAATCCGGCAGGTTTCACAGCAGTGGAAATCCTGTTTCAGCTTTTCGGGACGGTAGACATAAATCAAAGCCCTCTGGTTCTGATACCGGAGCGGAAGCACCCGGAGACCTTTTGCTTTTAACCGCTGGTTCAGATGCCGGATTTCAGTATATAATTCTTCCTTGCTGGCGAAATCGCATCCGAAAAGATTTCCGGTTTTCAGCCCTGCAAGGGTCGGCGAACAGTGCCGGATTAGCGTTTCTTCTGACATAGGCATTCAGGCAGAAACTGCTGTATGTTCCTGCAAAATATTCCGCAGGGCAGAAGCAGAACTCGTATGGGAACGCACAATGACAGTATCTTTGTTAGTAGAATTCAGTGCAAGCTTAATCATCTTATGGGAAGCCGTGCCGGTAAACAGTACCAGCAAATCCGGAGAGCCGATTTTATCTTTCAGGCCGTCATGCATCTGGGTGAAAACCTTTGCACGACATTTGTAGGATTTACAGATATCTTTATACTGGCGGGTCATGCAGTCATTACCGCCGACAATTACAATACTCATAATAAAATCATAGTCCTTTCTTTTCTGTGTGTATCATTTTCATGATTTTATTATACACAGAAAAGAAATCTTTTTCTACTCCAAAGAAGATAAAAAATAATCCGAAAGGACATTTTTAAAAACAATCCGATTTCAGGCATAATTTTCTGAAAATAAATCAAAAAGCAAAATAAAAAGCCCTATCTTTCCGAATGGACACTTTCAATCGGCAGATTTTTCTGATTCCGGAAATCTCTGGGGGTCATGCCCATAACTTCCCGGAATGCCTTGGAAAATTTACTGCCGTTATCATAACCGCATTCCCCGGCAATATCTAGAATCGTCCGGCTGGTATCCTGAAGCAGTCTCGCTGCGGAAAGCATTTTCTGTGTGCGGACATAGGCATAGACGGAATTTCCGTACACGTTCCGGAAGCTTTTCTTGAGCTGTGTCGGCGATACATGAAATTTTTCGGACAGTTCGCCGATTGTGAAATGCTGGCTCATATGCGCACATACATAAGAACAGACTGCTTTCGCAAGACGAACCTGCGACGGCGGACAGCTATGCTGTTCGGTCTGGGAAATCTGGGTATCTAAACTGCTCAGAAATAATAATAATTCCAGCACTTTGATTTTGAAATAGCCGTTCCGGATGCTCGACGGCACAGTATATAATTCCGAAAAGATATGTTCAAGGCTTTCTGTCGACCGGATGATAAAGCACGGCTGTGACGAACAGAATTTCTCCATCAGCAGGACAGGCCGGACATTGACATCATCCAGAAAACAGGAAAGACAGGCCGGAGCTTTGGCCGTATCAATCTGAATCGTAATGCCGTGATAGTGCTTTGTCGGGAAAAAAGCTTCTGTTCCGGTTTCGCTTCCTCTGCTGACGGACAAGTCACCGGATGCAAGATAATAATACTGTTTTCCCATCTGATATTCATAGCGACCTTCCCGGCAGTGATGAATTTCGAGAGTCTGGTTCTGGTTCTGTGCCGGGTATTCGTATCTTGACATATGTACATCCTGATAGATGAGCTTGATGCCGGGAAACACCTGATATTCCGTCAGAGTTATTTCGCCGGAATCGTTAGCAATCTGACAGACTTCCCGGTTATTCTGGGTATCATTCTGCGCCATTGGCTGAAAAACTCCTTTCTGATTTTAGTTAGCGCCTGCTAATATTATAGCTTTTTTCTGGATAAAAGTCAAGTCTTCTGAAAAATTTTTCTGAAAATCACCATAAATTCCATTTTCTGAAACGTATATAAAATAAGCATAAAATTTCTGAATTTTTTGTAATATTTCAGAAACAGGAATCACTAACTGATAGGAGGAAATTTTCATGAAATCTGCAAAAAGGCTGACTCTGAAACAGTACAGTCTGATTTGTCCGGTACTGGGGATACTGTCCGGAGGATTCGGAATCTGGTGCTTTCATTCTGCGGAAGATATGCGCACCGGACTGGAATTCAATGCACAGATGGGCATGTTCGGCATTCTGGGCGCAGTGGAATTGTTCCGCTGTGGAATGTCTTATCTGATATTCTGGCTGTTTCGGGAAATCGGAAAAACCTGCCTCTGTAACGGGTTGTCAATGCTGTGCAACAGCATTCTGGGGCTGACTGTCTGGAAAATCCATACAGAAAAAGCATTCCGCTTTCAGGAGAAATGCAACTGGTTCTGGCTGATTCTGCTGATGCTGTGTGCAGTTCTGCCGGAACTCAGAGACGGCATCACGGAACATACGCTGAAACGGATGCTGTTCTGTCTGCCTGACGGAATTATCCTGAATATCATTCCCATACAATTCATCAGAATTTGCAGAGAAGAACAGAAAATTTTAAAACAAGAGGGGGAATCTATATGAGTGTTCTGCTGATTTTGAGCATTGTCCTGCTGATTTTGTTTGCCGGCGGATTTATCGGGCTGTCTCAGGCGGAAAATCCCGAAAATGACGAGAAACAGAAAGTACAGCATACTATTTCGTCAGTCGTGATATTACTGGCATTTGTCCTGCTGGCATCTGTGATTGTAATACCAATTGTAATGGAAGTTTTTTTCTGAAAGGAGAGAATGTTTTATGAATCAGATATTTAATCCGTTTTTGCCCCTTTATGAATACATTCCGGACGGAGAACCGCATGTATTCGGAGACAGAGTCTATTTGTTCGGCTCGCACGACAAAGAGGGCGGAGACACATTCTGTATGCTGGATTATACAGTATATTCCGCAAATATCAATAATCTGAAAAACTGGCGGTGCGAGGGCGTTATTTATCAGGCAAAGCAAGACCCGCTCTACAGTCCGGAACGTCCCTATATGTATGCGCCGGATGTCGTGCAGGGCAATGACGGCAGGTTTTATTTATATTACTGCCTATCGGGAAAATTCGGAGTCGGAGGGTATCACGGCCCTATTAGTGTGGCGGTCTGCGATACCCCTGCCGGAAAATATCAGTATCTGGGATTTGTCCGGAATCCTGACGGCTCACCTATGAAAACATACGTCTGCTTTGACCCGGCTGTCATGAACGATAACGGCACTGTCCGGCTTTATTACGGAACACAGTACCCCTATGAAGAAGAACCCGGATTCCGTGACAATCCGGAACGCATTCAGCAGGAATGCGACATGTTCGGAAAGACTGCCGAAGAAATTCTGAATACGCCTGAAAGCGTCATGGGCGCATCCATGTGCGTACTTGATAATGATATGCTGACGGTTACTGAACCGCCGAAGCATATTATTCCGTATGCGGTCAAGGGGACAAGCTTTGAAGAACATCCTTTTTTTGAAGCACCCTCTATGCGGAAAGTCGGCATAAAATATTATTTTATTTATTCTTCACAGCAGAATCATGAATTATGCTATGCTGTCAGCGATTTTCCGGATAAAGATTTCACATTCGGCGGAACAATCGTATCAAACGGCGATATCGGCTATCATGGCAGAAAATCCGAAGACCGTCTCAACATGACCGGCACAACGCACGGCAGTATTATCTGGATAAAAAACCAGTGGTATGTTTTCTATCATCGTCTGACACATAAATCTGATTACAGCCGTCAGGCCTGTGCGGAACGGATTTTCATCACACCGGACGGAAAAATCCCGCAAGTGGAAATTACCTCCTGCGGACTCAACGGCGAACCGCTGAAAACTTCCGGAAGCTATCCGGCTGTGATTGCCTGCAATATCACCAACGGACATATGCCACACGGCTCAAATGCACAGTATGAAGAAAAATTCCCTCATGTCACCCATCAGATACAAGACAGATTTATCGCCGAAATTTCGGATAAAACTCTGATTGGCTATAAATATTTTCAGTTTGAATCCAGAAACAGAAATCTGAAATTAAAAATCAGATACCAGTCCACCGGATACGGCCTGTTCAGAATCTATGCAGATGCAGAACAGCTTCATCCTGTGGGAGAAATCGGCATTTCGCCTTCGGGCATCTGGACAGAGGCGGAAGCCCCGGTTTCCGTACTGGACGGCATTCGGCCGTTATATCTGCAATATTTCGGCGAAGGAGAAGTCAGCCTGCTGGATTTTGCATTCAGTGCGGATAATTACAATCCGGAAGCCGGTTCAAGTGAGAAAAGCAGTTTTTTTATGGCACTTGCGCTGGTCGCCGGAGCAGGGATATTCCTCGCCGGGGCAGCACTTGCCGGAAGAATCATGCATAAAAATAAACCTGAACTGCTTCAGGAAACAGAATTAATTTATTTTCCGCCGTCTGCGACCGAAACAGAATCCTACAGAACTTCCCGGACAACAACAACAGGCACAGCAGGTGCAGTCTCTTATCCGGAGGGAGAATACGAAATCGGAAAGGATATTCCGGCAGGAAAATATGTCGCCCTGCCGAATGACCGGAATCCGGATGCAGATTTTTATTTCGGTATTTATGAAACGCCATACGTTGAAGGCGAATCGACACCGACAATCGGGGGAGGATGGCAGAAGGATTCCTATTATGTCGAACTCGAAGAAGGCTTGTTTATTCACTTTTCATGGGCTGACCTCTATCCGGCGGAAGATAACGGAACACATGAATTCGATTCTGTAAGAAAAACCGGAGATTACAAATCAGATTACAGAGGATATGCATCCGGCAATTATGAAATCGGCACGGATATTCCGGCAGGAGTATATCTTGCTGTTGCGGATACGCCTGATGAAAGTTATGGCGATTTCTATTTTGGTGTTTATGCCAGTCCCTATATCGAAAGCGAATCCACACCCACAATCGGCGGAGGATGGCAGCAGAATGATTATTATGTTTCACTCAAAGACGGGCAGTTTATTTCCTTTTCATGGGCGAAATTATATCCGTTTTCAAAATCTTCCCAGAAGCTTGACCCTTATCACAACAGCGGAATGTTTCTAATCGGGCACGATATCCCCGGCGGTGTGTATACACTGAAAGCCGACAGCGATTATGACGGGGAATTTTCCGTGCTTGACGGCGCAGATGTTCCGGAAACCTATGTGAAAGAAACCTCTTTCATTCCGGTAGGGGAAACTGTTGAAATTACGCTCAAAGACGACCAGTATCTAAAAACGAAATTCTGTCATATCATAGATGAAAGCTATCCGGCTGGAACATATCTTGTCGGGGAGACAATTCCGGCCGGACTGTATGCTTCTGTCTGCCTTCCCGAAACAGCACAGAATACAGAATATCTGCTTGAAGTCCGCGACAGTCAGAATGCTGTTCTGATTGGAGGATATACCCATAACTGCCGTTATGTGGAACTGAAAGACGGCCAGACAGTAACGTTTGAGAATTCTGTACTCTACAATGCAGAGTATACCCGTCATATGCCGAATCCGTCCGGAAATGACGGCATGTACTGGGTCGGCCATGATATTCCGGAAGGCTCTTACAGCATTATCGGCGGTTTAGGCGATATTGAGAAAAGCATGTATGTTATCTATGACGGCGCAGGAACAGATGCCAATGTGCTTTCTGCAAAAAAAGTCGGTTCTGAAGCCGTCGTTCAGCTTCATGAGGGCGAATTTATTCAGATACGGGACTGCTTTTTCAGGGAAAAGAAACTTTCATAATCGCAAAGCGCATGGAAAGAATGCTGTTCCATGCGCTTTTTATGAAGTTTCCGGCTGATTTTTATGAAAAAATATGTGAATTCTGATTCTTGACAGGTTCTGAAAAATCTGCTATAATAAAAATATCAAAATATCATAGCAAAAGGCAACGACACATGCAGTGCATCCGCACATAAGACTGATTACGGGACAGCCATCCCGGTATCAGTGTTTCTGAAAGCATGTGCTTTTTTGTATGCCCGAAAGGAGAATTTTCAATGCCAAGAAATCAATTTGAACGCATGATGTTTGCCCTGTTTACTGTTATCGTGACGGTTCATGCCTATGTGTTCTACAGTCTGTATGTCATCAACGGTGCGACATTCACCGGCATGACCGGAGAAGCACATGTTCTGGATGCCGTCCGGATGATGGGAGGCGTTTCCGTGCTGGGTCATGCCGTTCCGATATGGGCGGTTGTCCTGATTGAATTCATTCTTGCGTATACGCTTGAAGTTACCATGGGAAGCCCCTGTTCTTTCAAGCTTGCATGTAAAGTCTTCAATCCGAGAGAAACCCACCCGGTACTGTTCGAGACAGCTATTATCTGTGCGACAGTCGGCCTGATGTGTCCGGCCATGAGCTTTATCGCATCTGTTCTGTATTATCCGTATCAGTATATGGATTTTAATATTTTTACTTTGCTTGCAAACTGGCTGAAATTAGTCTGCTATAATTTTCCGTTTGCGTTTTTCAGTCAGCTATTTTTCATTCAGCCCCTTATCCGGACGGTATTCAAGCTGGTATTCCGGAGAAACGAAGTTCCCGAAACTGCCGGGACTGTATAATTTATGCAAAACCGCTTGACAAATCGGATAAAATATGCTAGAATAGAGTATGTTCCAAACGCTGTGAGGGAAAGAAGTAGGAAAAATCTTCTGTTTGCAGAGAAATGCCGGCCGGTGCAAGGCATAAAACAGAACTTTCTGAAATACATTCCGGAGCGGATTTCCTGAACGAATCTTTCTGGTAGGGAAATACGGTCTGATGCCCGTTATCGCATTCCAAAGGCCTGATATATATCAGGCGAACTGAGGTGGTACAGCGGTATTAAGTCGCCCTCTGCATGATTGCAGGGGGCGTTTTTGATTGAGGTGATATTCTGAAACTTGATGAAACATCCAGAAGAAAAGCACTGCTTCTGCTGATAATTATCATGATTGCCATGCTGATTCCCATGAAAACGCAGTACAAAGACGGCGGTACTGTCGAATATAAAGCGGTTCTGTACAGCGTGCGGAAAAATCATTCGCTGAAAACTGAAAATTACAGAACCGGCTGTCTTATCGGCACAGAAGTCAGAATCCTGAATCTTACCGTCTATGATGATTCCGAATTCGTTCCGGATAATATCGAACATGTTCTGTCTCCGGCAGAATAATATAAAAATTTTTAAAATAAAATAAGGAGTATTTTACTATGACTGTTTTTGAAGAACTCGAAAGACGTGGCTTGTTAGCCCAGCTCACCGACCGTGAGGAAATTGAAGAATTAATCAACGCAGGAAAAGCAACATTCTATATCGGATTCGACCCCACTGCGGATTCTCTGCATGTAGGGCATTTCATGGCACTGTGCCTGATGAAGCGTCTCCAGATGGCCGGAAACAAGCCGATTGTCCTGCTCGGCGGAGGTACGGGCATGATTGGCGACCCGTCCGGCAAAACCGATATGAGAAAAATGCTTACACCCGAAACTATCGCACATAATATCGAATGTTTCAAAAAACAGATGAGCCGTTTTATTGATTTTTCTGATAATAAGGCTGTCGCTGTCAATAATGCCGACTGGCTCATGAATCTGAATTATATCGAACTCCTGCGCGAAGTCGGCGCACAGTTTTCCGTCAACAGAATGCTGACTGCCGAATGCTACAAGCAGAGAATGGAAAGAGGCCTGACTTTCCTCGAATTTAATTACATGATTATGCAGAGTTATGACTTCTACAGACTGTTCCAGGATTACGGATGCAATATGCAGTTCGGCGGTGACGACCAGTGGTCAAACATGCTCGGCGGTACAGAACTCATCAGAAGAAAGCTCGGCAAGGATGCCTATGCAATGACTATCACGCTCCTGCTGAATTCCGAAGGCAAGAAAATGGGCAAAACCGAAAAGGGTGCTGTCTGGCTCGACCCCGAAAAAACAAGCCCTTATGAATTCTTCCAGTACTGGAGAAACGTTGCGGATGCAGATGTTATCAAGTGCCTGAAAATGCTGACATTCGTGCCGATTGAGCAAATTGAGGAAATGGAACAGAATCTGGAAGGTGCAGGCTTCAATCAGGCAAAAGAACTGCTTGCTCACAGCCTGACAGAACTGGTTCACGGCAAGGAAGAAGCAGATAAGGCACTGGAAGCAGCAAGAGCTGTATTCGGCGGCGGCGGAAATTCTGCCAACATGCCCTCTACAGAACTGACGGCTGACAAGCTCACTGATGGAGAAATCAACATTCTGGATTTATTGGTAGAATGCGGACTTGTGCCGACCAAATCCGAAGGCAGAAGAAACGTTCAGCAGGGCGGTATCAGCGTGAATAACGAAAAAATCACCGACCCGAAAGCCAATATCAAAATAGAAGGAGAAGTCATCATCAAGAAAGGCAAGAAAATTTTCCATAAAGTAACACTTGCATAAAGTTAAATAATGCAATTATCAAATCCGGTTCTGGAAACAGAGCCGGATTTCTATTTTTTAAATAATACAAATCAGAAGATGATTTGTGATGAAAATCTGGTGTATTTTGACAAAAAATAAATATTTTAGAAAAAGCTCTTGACAAGGTTTTAGAAAAAGTTTATAATAATCATGTTGATTCGCTTAAGCTAACCAAATTTTACGGAATAATTTCAGCAAGATGATTTCAGTCATCAAAAGCAGTTCTCATAAAGAGGCTGAAGTTTCTGTACTGGTGATAAGCGATTTATCCTATGTAAATAGTAGGAAAACAAGGAATTGCGTGCTTGTCCCAGCGCGGTACAGCGAATTCCTCTGCCTTCTTCCGCCTGCTGTGAAGATATGCTTTTATAGTTTTGAAATTTCCGGTTCAATAAGTTTTTATTGAACCTTTTTATTTCGCCTTTTAGTTAGCAGTAGCTAATTATCATAAACTGAATTATCATCTGCACACTCTTGAACGAAAGGAACATCTACCTTGAACAAAAAAGAAAACAGAATCAAAAGGATTCTGGAATTTTCAGGAAAAAGCAAAGGCTTACTGACACTGGCACAGATGCTTTCCGGTGTAAGTGCAGTATTCATTCTTTTGCCGTTCCTGTTTGTGTATTTCGCGGCAAAAGAACTGGTACAGTCCGCCGGAGGAGCTTCGCTCAATTCGGAAACGCTTGTAAAATGGGGTATCGCAAGCCTGATAACAGAACTAATCGGACTGATAATTTATTTCGTTTCGATTTTGCTTTCTCACAAGGCAGCATTTACAACAGAGAAAAATATCAAAATGGCTGTGCTGAAACATCTGGCAGATATGCCAATGGGCTATTTTGATAAAAACCCAAGCGGAAAATTAAGAAAAATCATTGATGAGAATACCGCACAGACAGAAAGCTATCTTGCACATCAGATGCTGGATTTGGTCAGCACAAATGTGACACTGGTGCTGATTTTCTGCATGATGATTATCTTTAACTGGAAAATCGGCCTGCCGTTGTCTGCACTGTTTATTATCGGATTTATGCTTCAGTTCGTCCTGATGGGGAAAGATACTATGCAGTATATGCAGAAATATCAGGATGCTTCAGAACAGATGAATCATGAAGCAGTCGAATATGTCAGAGGAATTTCTGTCGTCAAAGTCTTCGGACAGTCCGCACAGTCGCTTTCCAAATTCAATCAGGCGATTGAAAGCTACAGTCAGAATGCAATGGAATTCACAATGGCCTGCCGTACCGGAATGGTGGCTTTCACAGCCGTGATTAATTCTCCGTTTCTGGTGCTGATTCCGGCGGCTCTGATTTGCGGTACAAATGCGGCTACAGTTGCAGAATTCACACAGAATTTCTTATTCTATGTATTTCTCTCTCCGGCTTGCAGTGTGACACTGAATAAAATCATGTACATGAATAACTATAAAATGCAGGCCGAAGAATCTATGAGGCGTATCGACGAAATTCTGCTCGCTGAACCCCAGACCGCAGGCAGTGCCCTGATTTCAGCAGAAAATCATGACGTTGTCTTTTCTGATGTCAGCTTCACTTATGAGAATGCTTCTGCTCCGGCAGTGAATCATGTCAGCTTTACTGCCGAAACCGGAAAAACAACTGCAATCGTCGGCCATTCCGGTTCGGGAAAGAGTACCCTTGCCAGCCTGATTCTCAGATTTTATGATAACTCCGAGGGAAGTATCACAATCGGCGGGACAGAAATCAAATCTGTTCAGAATCAGGATTTAATGAAGCACATTGCATTTGTCTTCCAGAATCCAAAGCTGTTCAAAGATACGCTGTTTGCAAATATCTGTGCTTCCAGAAAAGATGCTACGCGTGAAGAAGTGCTCCAAGCCGTGCATCTTGCCCAGTGTGATGATATTCTTGCCAAATTTCCGCAGGGTCTTGATACTGTTATCGGAACAGAGGGTGTCTATCTTTCCGGCGGTGAAGTGCAGAGAATCGCTATCGCAAGAGCCATTCTGAAAGATGCACCTGTCATCATTCTGGATGAAGCAACCGCTTATGCCGACCCCGAAAACGAAATGCAGATACAAAAGGCTTTCCAGAAACTGACAAACGGAAAAACTGTCATCATGATAGCACACCGCCTCAGCTCTGTCAAACATGCAGATAAAATTCTGGTGATGGATTCCGGAAACCTGATTCAAGAAGGCACACACGAAGAACTTCTGCATCAGAAAGGAAGCGTTTACGCTGAAATGTGGGAAAATTACGTTCAAACAACAAAATGGCATATCGGAAATGAGGTGAAATAAATCATGCTGAAAAAATTATTTGCACTCAGTGACAAAGGCGCGAAAGATTTGAAAGACGGTATTCTGGCCTGTGCATTTTACAATCTCTGTACCATGATACCAGTAGTGATACTTGTGAAAATCATTTCAGAACTGCTGAAAGCCGTCGAAACAGGAGAAATTCTGCTTCAGGAGAAAAAAGCATTCTATCTCATTGCAACTGTAATATTGTTTCTGCTGATTTTTATTTCCCAGTGGATTCAGTATCAGAAAACCTATACTGTCGCTTATGCCGAAAGCAAGAACAGAAGATTCGTCTTAGCTGAAAAGCTCCGCCGTCTGCCGTTGTCGTTCTTCGGGAACAAAAATATTGCTGACCTGACAACAACCATCATGGGGGACTGCACGGCACTGGAAAAAACCTTTTCCAATGCAATCCCGACACTGTTCGGAACAGTCCTGACATTCTGTCTGATTTCGGTTGGACTTCTGATAACTGACTGGAGAATGGGACTTTGTATTCTGTTTCCTGTTCCGCTTGCAGGACTGGTGCTTCTGATGGCGAAAAAATCCCAGCAGAAAGCAGAATCCGATAATCTGGAAGCAAAACGTTCTGCCTATGACGGCGTACAGGAATATCTTGACACTATCTCTGAATTGAAATCTTCCTGTCTGACAGAAGATTATCTCAGCGGACTTGAAAAGAAACTCGATACAGTGGTGCAGTGCTCGTTCCGGAATGAAGTTGTTCCGGGTTCTGCCTTGACAGCAGCACAGTTTATTTTAAGATTCGGCCTTGTGGCAGTCCTGCTGGTAGGCGGTATTCTGGTCGGAAAAGGTACGCTTTCCGTTGTGATGTTTCTGATGTTCATTCTGGTTGCCGGAAGAATCTACGACCCGTTTTCAAGCTGTTTTATGATGCTTGCTGAAATCTTTTCTGCAATGGTCAGTGTCAACCGCATGAAAGAAATGGAATCCGAAACAGAACAGACAGGCGATTCTGCATTCAATCCGCAGGGATATGACATCACATTTAAAGATGTACATTTTGCTTATGACAAGGATGAAAAAGAAATCCTGTCCGGCATTTCGTTCACGGCAAAAGAAGGCGAAGTCACCGCTCTGGCCGGCCCTTCCGGAAGCGGAAAGTCTACCGTTTCCAAGCTTGCCGCAAGATTCTGGGATGCTGACAGCGGTCAGATTCTGATTGGCGGTGTGGATATCCGGACAGTAGAGCCGGAAGCCCTGCTGAAAAAGTTTTCCGTTGTCTTTCAGGATGTGCTTCTGTTTGATGAATCTGTGATGGAAAACATCCGCCTCGGCAGAAAAGATGCTACAGATGAAGAAGTTCTCGCTGCTGCCAGAGCTGCCCAGTGTGAAGAATTTGTCGCAAAGCTTCCGCAGGGATATCAGACCAATATCGGCGAAAACGGAAGTATGCTGTCCGGCGGTCAGAGACAGAGAATCTCCATTGCAAGAGCACTGCTCAAGGATGCGCCGATTGTGCTCCTTGACGAAGCCACTGCTTCTATGGATGCCGAAAGCGAAACTCTCGTGCAGAATGCACTTTCCGTCCTGCTGAATCACAAGACGGTTCTGGTCATTGCACACAGACTGCGGACTATCGCCAATGCAGATAAAGTTATCGTTCTCGATAACGGAAAAATTTCTGAGGAGGGAACACCGGAAGAACTCGAACAGAAAAACGGCCTCTATCAGAAACTTGTTACGATTCAAAATGCCTGAAACGGCATTGCAAATTGATTTTATTCAGAAAGGAACTTGTTATCATGGAAAATAAAAAATTATCTGCGAAAGATTTAATTAATGTCGGCATTTTTACAGCCATTTATGCTGTAGTAATGTTTCTCTTTACTATTCTGACTTCATTCGCGCCGATTACTTATGTACTTCTGCCGGCATTTATTGCAATTATCTGTGCGCCGATTTATTCGCTGTTTCTGACAAAAGTCAAGACATTCGGCATGATTACCATCATGGGAGTTCTGATAGGCATCCTGATGGTATTTATGACAGGTAATTCCTGGATTATGACAGTATTCTGCACACTGCTCGGAGTTATTGCCGATTTCATCACGAAAACAGGAAATTATACCAGCAAAAAAATGGGGCTGATTGGCTATTGTGTATTTGCCATCTGGCCTGTAGGCTCATTCTTCCCGATTTGGTTCATGAGAGATGCTTATTTTGAAAGCGTTGTCAACTCTATGGGTCAGGAATATGCGGATGGCCTGATGAAAATGACACCCTCCTGGCTGATTCCTGTAATGATTGCCTATACCGTTGTAGCAGCTGTGCTCGGTGCGCTGATTGCCTCCAAGATGAATAAGAAGCATTTTGAAAAGGCCGGAATCGCATGAGCCATCTTGATGCACGAACTAAAATTGTCTGCGTTCTGGCAGTGAATCTGATTATCAGTTTCGGAATCCGGCTGTCTGTGGAACTTCTTGTTCTGGGTGCGGTCAGCCTGCTGTTTCTGATAAACGGAAAGTATCAGAAATGCCTTGTCTATGTGATAACCTTTTTCCTTCTTCTTGCAGGAGATAAATTTCTGCTCCCGGTGATTACAGTCAGATGGCTTTCGACAATTGCATGTCTGGTGTTTATTGCGTTCCGGAAATTCTTCTTCTGTGTGATGACAGCAGATTTCTTCGTATCCACAACGGAAATCAATGAGCTGATAGCTTCGCTCGAAAAGATGAAGATTTCTGAAAAGCTGATAATTCCGCTGGCAGTGCTGGTGAGGTTTTTCCCGACCGTCAAGGAAGAATGGAATCATATCCGGTCAGCCATGCGCATGAGGAATCTGGGAAAAGGTCTGGAACAGTTTGAATATACTATTGTGCCGCTGCTGTTTTCCACAATGAAAATCGGCGAGGAACTGTCCGCAGCGGCACTCTCCAGAGGGCTGGGCATGGAAGGCAAAAGAACCAATCTATGTGAAGTTTCTCTGAAATTTCCTGATTATGCGGTGATGTTCTGTGTGATTGTCCTGACAGCAGCCGCAAAACTATCCGGAGGATAACAGCATTTATGGAAGCAGTTGCATTGAATCATGTTTCATTTCGCTATACAGGCGAAAATCAGAACAGCGGAGTCAGAGATATTCATCTCACAGTACAGCAAGGCGAATGTGTTCTTCTGACCGGAGTCAGCGGATGCGGAAAATCTACCGTTTTAAGGCTGATTAACGGTCTCGCACCCTATTTTTATGAAGGCAGGCTGGAAGGCGATATCAGATTGATGGGAAAATCTGCAAAGGAAATTCCGTTTGCAGAGATTTCCAGAGTGTGCGGAAGCGTGTTTCAGAATCCGCGGTCGCAGTTCTTTTATCTGAACACTTCCAGCGAAATGGCGTTCGGATGCGAAAATCAGGGTATTCCGGCGGAAGAAATCCGCAAACGTCTGAAAGAAACCGTACAGGAATTTGATATTGCAAAACTGGAAAACAGAAATATCATGAAGCTTTCCGGCGGTGAAAAGCAGAAAATCGCTTTTGCTGGAATTTATGCCGGAAATCCGGATATCTATGTGCTGGATGAGCCTTCGGCCAATCTGGATTTTGATGCTGTCAGAGATATTCAGACAGTTATCCGGAAGCTGAAATCCATGGGAAAGACTATCATTATTTCGGAACACAGGCTGTATTATCTCATGGAGATTGCAGACAGGGTGTGCTATATGAAAGACGGACAGATTCAGGAAGAATATACTATTCAGGAATTCCGGAATCTTTCTCGGGAAGCACTGCACGAAAGAGGCCTGCGGACACTGAATTATCAGACACTTCGGAAAGAAGCAGAAATTTCCGGCAGTGATGCGGAAAATGCAGAAGCATCCGGATTTCTGGAACTGAAAAATGTCATCTGCCGTTATGACAGAAAATCCGCTCCGGTGGTGGAAATTCCCTGCTGTCAGATACCGCTTCACAGAAAAATTGCTGTTATCGGCCATAACGGTGCAGGAAAATCGACTTTTACAGACGGCTTCTGCGGTATGAATGTTTCTGTCAAGGGCGATTTCCTGATACAGGGAAAGCCATTCCCCAAAAAGCAGAGAGTCCGGGAATGCTATAAAGTGTTTCAGGAAGTCAATCATCAGTTGTTCGCATCCAGCGTGGAAGAAGAAATTTCTCTCGGCAGTCCAGAGACTTCAAAGGAAAAAATGCAGAATGTGATGGAAATTCTGGGGCTTAGTCAGTATCGTGATGTGCATCCTATGGCCGTTTCAGGCGGTCAGAAACAGAGAATTGCACTGGCTTCTGCCATTTTCAGCGGAAGAAAATATATTTTTCTGGATGAGCCTACCAGCGGTCTGGATTACATGCAGATGCAGAATGTCTCCCGTCTGCTGAATGAAGTCATGCCGTATCTGGAAATGATGCTGATTATTACCCATGATTTGGAATTCATTCTGCAAACCTGCGAAGAAGTCATTCATATCGAAAAAGGTCAGGTACTGGAACAGTATTCCCTCGATAAACAAGGAAAAGAAAGGTTGTTTGATTTTTTTGGCGAAGCGTAATTTATTTTTTGAAGAAAAAAAAGAAAGCGGAATCAATGTATTTTGCTTCCCCTATGCCGGAGGCGGTGCATCTGTCTTTTATCCGTGGCAGGGCAAGTTCCGCGGAAATATCAACATCTATCCGGCGCATTATCCCGGACATGAAGTCAGAATCGCCGAAACACCGGAAAAAGATATTGAAAAATTAGTTGCTGATATCTATCGGGAACTCCAGAACCGGGATTTCGACAAAACGCCGTTCTATCTGTTCGGACACAGCCTCGGAACGAAAATTGTCTACGAACTGGCAAAATTATTCAAGAAGAATCAAAATACCAATATGCGCGGTGTGATTGTCTCCGCCGGACGCGCCCCCAACAGGCAGGAAGAACATATTACTTACAATCTGCCGGAAAAGGAGTTTTTTACAGAACTTTCCAGATATAACCGCACGCCGGAAGAAGTTTTCGAGAACAAGACACTCTGGAATATTTTTGAACCGGCACTCCGGGCAGATTTCTGCATGGCAGAATGCTACTGCGACAGTTCCGGCGAAAAGCTCTCTGTTCCTATGCTTGCACTCATGGGCACAAAAGACCCCGAAATGACAGAACTGGATTTGCAGGAATGGAAAAATTATACCACCAGCAAAGACTTCTTTCATAAAATTATCGAAGGCGAACACCTGTTTATCGACACTAACCGCACACAGGTAATTCAGGAAGTCGAAAAATTTATTTACACAGAGGAGGAGAAATATGCATCAAAATCTGGTACAGGATTTACTGGAAATTTACAGAAACGCTTTTCAGAAGCCGGAATTCGGAACGCAGGATAATTTTTTTGAAAACGGCGGGAATTCCATCACAGCGGTGAAAATCGCCGGACTTGCCAAAAAAGAAAAAAAACTGCCCCTGAAAATCACAGATATTTTTCAGTATCAGGAAATTGAATCGCTTGCCGAAGCACTCACGGCAAGAATGCAGTCAGAACATCTGGAAAACATGTCCAAAATGCCGGAAACTTCCGGACAGAATGAAAGCTTTCCGGTCACGTCCATGCAGGATGCTTATCTGACAGGCAGAAAAATCAGAAATCTGTCTTCGCACTATTACACGGAACTGGAAACCGATTCGCTGGATACAAATCTGCTTGAACAGGCCATCCGGCATCTGGTGCAGAAGCATGATGCACTAAGGCTCGTTATCAGTCCGGACGGCAAATCACAGAAAATTTTGTCAAATGTTCCGGAATATGTTCTG
>SVNI01000016.1 GCA_015066975.1 Ruminococcus sp.
GCCATTTCTGGGAAGTAACTGTTCCGCAGGCTATCCCCGGACAGAGATATTTATACAGAATCTGGCATAAAGATGACACTTATACCGAACACTGCGACCCCTACGGCTTCGGAATGGATTTGCGACCGGCTTTCTGTTCCGTCATCCGGGATTTATCAGACTACAGATTCAATGACAGCACTTGGATGCGTCAGCGAAGTGACTGCAAAGACAAGCCCCTGCATATCTATGAACTGCATCTCGGTTCATGGAAACAGAAAAAACAAAATCCTGATGATGAAACAGGCGAATTCTACAATTATGAAGAAATCGCTGATTTATTAATCCCCTATCTGAAAGAAATGGGCTATAACTATGTAGAATTCATGCCCCTTGCCGAACATCCCTGTGATGCTTCATGGGGGTATCAGAACACAGGATTTTTCGCGCCTACTTCACGTTACGGGACGGCAAGACAGCTTAAAATCCTGATTGATAAACTGCATCAGAATCATATCGGTGTACTATTGGATTTTGTTCTTGTGCATTTTGCCATAGACAGCTACGGGCTGGCGAACTTTGACGGTGCACCTCTGTATGAATATCCGGATGCTGGGGCAGGCATCAGCGAATGGGGAAGCTATAATTTCATGCATTCCAAAGGTGAAGTACAGAGCTTTTTGCAATCCAACGCCTGTTACTGGCTGGAAGAATTCCACTTCGACGGACTGCGTATGGATGCCATTAGCCGTCTGATTTACTGGCACGGCAAAAAAGAATGCGGAGTCAATAACAATGCCCTGAACTTCCTCAGAAACATGAATTCCGGCCTGAAAGCCAAATTTCCCGACTGTATGCTCTGCGCCGAAGATTCTACCGATTTCCCGAAAGTTACCGCACCTGTCTGGAGTGACGGTCTTGGCTTCGATTACAAATGGGATATGGGCTACATGAACGATACGCTTAATTATTTCCGTACTGACCCGCTTTACAGATACGGCAATTATGACAAGCTGACATTCTCCATGATGTACTATCATGCAGAATATTATATTCTTCCTTTCTCCCATGATGAAAACGTCCATGGAAAAGCAACGGTTCTCCAGAAAATGCACGGCCTGTATGACGGAAAATTCGCACAGGCGAGAGCTTTTTATATGTATAATGCCATCCATCCCGGAAAGCTTCTCGACTTTATGGGCAGTGAATTTGGTCAGCTCCGCGAATGGGATGAAACCAGAGAGCAGGACTGGTTCATGCTGAAATATCCTATTCATGATGCTTTTCATCACTATATCAAAAAATTAAATCATCTCTACCTGAAACATTCTGCCCTGTTCGAGTGCGATTACACAGAAGGCGGTTTTGAATGGCTCGACTGCAAGCAGAATTATCCCTGCTGTTATGCTATCAAGCGCAATTCCTCGAAAGAATCCGTTATTGGTGTTTTCAACTTTGCGGGTGCACCGCAGGAGCATTATATTCTGCATTGTGATGCCAAAAAACTGACAGTTCTGCTCGATTCAAGTGCTGACATCTACAGCGGAACACGTCCCGATACTGCCGGAACTGTCATTGAAGGACATAGCGGTGAATTTATTCTTTCCCTCCCTGCTTTTTCCGGCATCTGCCTTCAGGTCGAATAATCCGGAAAATTGCACAAAAATCAAACTTTTTTCAAAAACCACTTGCAAAAACAAGAATTTTGTTATATACTAGTATCATAGAGAATTTTATATCAACGCTAGGAGTGGGAATTTTATGAACCTTCATGACACTATGAAAGCACTGGAACAAGGCGCATTCGATACCTGCCTGAAAGCCCTGTATGCCTGTGATGACTGCAAACCTTATAGAACGCGTTTTCTGAATGCCGTCAAAGCCTTTCAGGAAGAATTCAGTGCAGATGACAGCACGGAAATCGCTCTGTTTTCTGCCCCCGGCAGAACCGAACTCGGCGGAAATCATACCGACCATCAAGGCGGTCATGTCCTCGCCGGAAGCGTCAATACAGATATCATCGCCGTTGCTTCCAAGCAGAACAATTATGAAATCCACCTGAAATCAAAAGGCATGAATCCGGATTTTGTCGATTTGTCCGACCTCAGTCCGCAGGAAGATGAACTGAATACTTCCTCTGCACTGCTCAGAGGCATTGCCGCAAAATTCACAGAAATGGGCTATCCCGTTACCGGATTTAATGCTTATACGACTTCTGATATTCTGCGCGGTTCAGGCTTATCTTCCTCGGCAGCTTTTGAAGTCCTCGCCGGAACTATCTGTTCTTCATTTTTTGCGGATTCACAGGTGAATGCTGTCGAAATTGCGAAAATCGGTCAGTATGCTGAAAATGTCTATTTCGGCAAGCCGTGCGGATTGATGGATCAGATGGCTTGTGCTTACGGCGGAATTATCGCGATTGATTTCAAATCCGAAGAACCCGAAATCACACAGGTTTCTGTCGATTTGCAGAAAGAAGGCTATGCATTGTGCATTATTGATACTGGTGCAGACCATGCCGACTTAACAGATGCCTATGCTTCCATTCCTGCTGAAATGGGCAATATCGCTAAAATGTTCAGCAAAGAAAAACTTTCTGAAATCAGTGAAACGGAATTCATGTCTCATCTTGCCGGATTCCGCCGTACCTGTGGTGACAGAGCCGTGCTCAGGGCAATGCATTATTTTGCAGATGACAAGCGTGTCGGCAGACAGTTGCATGCTTTGCAGAACGGCAATTTTGAAGCCTATCTGGAGGAAGTCAGGGCTTCCGGACTTTCTTCGTTCCGGTATCTCCAGAATGTTTCCGTCTATGACAATCCCGAAAAACAGGAAGTTGCTGTTACGATTGCATTATGCGAACATATTCTGAACGGTCAGGGAGCTGTCCGGGTACATGGCGGAGGATTTGCCGGAACGGTGCAGGCTTATGTTCCTCTGGCACTTGTCAATGATTTCAGGATGCAGATAGAAACCTATCTCGGCGTTGACCGCTGTCATGTGTTCCAGATTCGCAGTCTGGGCAGTATTGCATTAACAGCAGAATCATAATTATATTATTTTAGGAGTAAAATCATCATGAGTAAAATTTTAGTCACTGGCGGTGCTGGTTTTATCGGCAGTCATACCTGTGTGGAATTTCTGGAATCCGGCTACGAAGTTGTTGTTCTGGATAATCTGAGCAATTCCAAAGAAGAAGCTATCCGCAGAATTGAGAAAATCACCGGAAAATCTGTTGATTTCTACAAAGCTGATATGCGTGACGAAGAAGCTGTCAGAAAAATCTTTCAGGAACAGGAAATCTCGGCAGTTGTCCACTTTGCAGGACTGAAAGCCGTCGGCGAATCCGTCGCAAAGCCTCTCGAATATTATGAAAACAACCTGAACGGAACGTTCGTATTACTGAAAGTGATGCGCGAATACAACTGCAAGACAATTGTCTTTTCCTCATCTGCAACTGTCTACGGCATGAACAACCCTGTTCCCTATATTGAAGGAATGCCGACTTCTGCAACAAATCCCTATGGCTATACAAAAGTCATGATTGAACAGATACTCTCTGACATCTGTATTGCCGACCCCGATTTCAGAGCCGTTGCCCTGCGCTACTTCAACCCGATTGGTGCGCACAAATCCGGATTAATTGGCGAAGACCCGAACGGCATCCCGAATAATCTGCTTCCCTATATCGGACAAGTTGCTATTGGCAAGCTGAAACAATTATCCGTCTTTGGAAATGACTATGATACTCCCGACGGAACAGGTGTTCGTGACTATATTCACGTTGTTGATTTGGCAAAAGGCCATGTCTGCGCTATCGCCTATGCCGAAAATCACAAGGGCTTCATGCCGATTAACCTCGGAACAGGCCACGGCATCAGCGTTCTGGAAATGGTTCACGCTTATGAAAAAGCCTGCGGTCATGAAATCAATTATCGCATTACAGACCGCCGTCCCGGTGATATTGCCTCCTCCTATGCAGATGCCTCTCGTGCTAAAGAACTCCTGAACTGGGAAGCTCACGAAACTCTCGAAACCATGTGCGCTGATAGCTGGCACTTCATGCAGCAGAATCCTAATGGACTTTAATTTTAAATTCCTGATTATTTTATCATGTCATCTGTTGCCGTTCTATTATTTCTTCTGGCTGGGTTTGCTTCCGTGCTCCTGTTTCTGCTTCTGCACGGATACAAGCTCATTCACAGAAAACCAGAGCCGGAGTATCAGAAAACCCATGCCGAACAGCTTGCCGCTGTCGCCGCACCGAAAATTTATACAGAATCTGCCTTTCTTCTCCAGAAAATCGACGAACGCCGGAGAATCATGGACGAATACCGCCACACAAAAATTACTGACGAATACTATGAACTTGTCTTTGAACTCCAGAACGGTGAAATGCTTCGGGTGAGCTGTTCCAAAACAGCCTATCATGATATGCCGTTTCGTAAGACAGGTATACTAACCTATTCCGGCGGAAGGCTGATGCAGTTTAAAACCACAGAACAGGTCATTTCTGACGAATACAGCCTCCGGTAAATGTGAAAAATTCCGGAAAATTTCAGTCAGCCCCTTGCAACTTCCGGAAAAACGTGCTATACTATATAATGTAAAAAATTACACAGCGTTTCTGCTGTAAAATTCAGAAAGAAAGAAGTGTTTGTTTCTTATGACAAAAATTACAATTTTTTCAGGATTTCTCGGAGCAGGCAAAACCACTCTGATTAAAAAGCTCATTGCAGAAGCTTATCAGAACGAAAAGCTTGTCCTGATTGAAAATGAATTCGGCCAGATTGGCATTGACGGCGGTTTCTTACAGGATGCCGGCGTAGAAATTACAGAAATGAATTCCGGCTGTATCTGCTGTTCTTTAGTAGGCGATTTCGGCGAAGCACTCAAGAAGGTGCTTGACCAGTATCATCCTGACAGAATACTGATTGAACCTTCTGGTGTCGGCAAGCTTTCTGATGTCATCAGAGCCGTGCAGAATCTGGAAATGGAAGGTGTAGAGCTTGACGGCTTCACTACTGTAGTAGATGCTAAGAAGTGCAAGATGTATCAGAAGAATTTCGGCGAATTCTTTGATAATCAGATAACATATGCAAGCTGTTTGATTCTGAGCCATACAAAGGGACTTTCTCAGGAAAAACTTGACGACTGCGTGAAGCGTCTGCGCGAAAAGAATTCTGCTGCGCCGATTGTTACTACCGAATGGGACGAACTCACCGGCGAACAGCTCACCTCTGCTATGACCCAGAAAAATACTCTGGATGATGAACTGAAAGCACTTCTTGAAGAAGAAAAGCATCATGACCATCACCATCATCACGACCATGATGAAGATGAAGAACACGAACATCACCATCATCATGACCATGATGAAGACGAAGAACACGAACATCATCACCACCATCATGACCATGATGAAGATGAAGAACATGAACATCATCACGAACACGGCGAAGAATGCCACTGCCATGAACATCATCACCATCATGCAGATGAAGTCTTCACAAGCTGGGGCAAGGAAACCGCAAGACAGTACACTGTCGAAGAAATTCAGTCCGCTCTGGAAGCCCTTCAGGATGAAAACACTTATGGTATGATTCTTCGTGCGAAAGGTATCGTTGCCGGAACTGACGGCCAGTGGATTCATTACGATTATGTTCCCGGAACGCCCGACGTTCGCCACGGCTGTGCCGCAACAACAGGCCGTCTGTGCGTTATCGGCTCTAACATCAATGAAGCAGAAATCGCCAAACTGTTCCATGCAGAATAATTTCTGAAACCCAATTCCATGCCGCTGGATTCAGCGGCATGTTCTATCAAAGGAGGATATACTATCATGCCCATGAATCAGCAAGAAGATATTCCAGTTTATTTATTTGTCGGTTTTCTGGAAGGCGGAAAAACCAAATTCATTCAGGAAACCCTTCAGGATAAACGCTTCAATAACGGCGAAAAAACCCTTCTGCTCATCTGCGAAGAAGGCGAAGAAGAATATGATTCTTCCCAATGGCCGGGCAAAGACAAAAACATCATTCAGCATGTTATCGAAGAACAGGACGACTTCAACGAAGACAACCTCCGCAACATTCTGAAAGAATCCGGCGCAACCCGTGTCGTGCTCGAATATAACGGCGTGTGGACTATCAATGACCTGTTCGAGAATCTCCCTGTTGAATGGGCTGTCTATCAAGCAATGTGCTTTGTCGATTCCAGCACGTTCCTGAATTATAATGCCAATATGCGAAGCCTTGTTGTGGATAAAATCAACGTCAGTGAACTTGTTGTCTTCAACCGTTTCGATAAAGAAACTATGAATCAGCTGGAATTTCACAAAATCGTCAGAGGCATCAGCCGGCGTGTACAGATTGCCTATGAAACAACTTCCGGTGATGTTTCTTATGATGATATTCAAGACCCTCTGCCGTTTGATGTCAATGCCGATGAAATCACCATCAAAGATGAAGATTATGCTTTATTCTACCGCGATATCATGGAAGAACCTGAAAAATATCACGGCAAGACTATCACATTCCGCGGTGCTGCCGCCCGCGATAAGAAATTCCCTAAAAATGTTTTCGCAGCTGGCCGTCATGTTATGACCTGCTGTGTGGAAGATATTCAATATTGCTGGCTTGTCTGTGAATGGGACAAAGCCCCTATGTTCGATACTCGTCAATGGGTTCGCCTGACGGCTAAGATTTCCGTACAGCGTCACAAGATGTATAAAGGCAAAGGCCCTGTTCTGCAGGTTCAGTCGCTTGTCCTGACGGATGCGCCTGAACAGGAAGTCGCCACATTTTATTAATCTCTAGCTTAACTAATCAGGAGGATGAGAATTATGTTATTTCATTTCGGGGATACAGTTGCTGAAATTGATGCAGAAGCTACCAGAAATTATTATCTGCACCAGAATTTCACAAATGATTGCGCCTGTCTTGGCTGTCAGAATTTCCGGCAGTGGACAAAATTCTGTCCTCCCGAAGTTCTGGAGCAGTTTCAGATGATGGGCATTGATGACCTGAACTGGATTGCAGAAATCATTCCGTTCGGCACGAAACCGGAAGACTATAAAATTCACAACGGCATGTTATACGGCGGCTTCTATCATGTTGTCGGCAGAATTATCGAAAACGGTGAAAATTCTGACAGGAAACTTTCTGAAAATTTCGGCATTTTCATTCCAGAATATACCAGCCCTTCCCTTCCGGATTTTCCCGAACCTGTCTTGCAGATTGAAATCTGTGCCTACATCCCGTGGGTGATTGCCGCCTCGATGGAAAATTATATTAATTAATTATGTTATTCAGATTTAAAAATGCAATTGCTGATATTGATGTGGAAACTACCAGAAATTTCTATCGTCAGCATGATATGATAAATGACTGTGCCTGTGACGGCTGTGAAAATTATCGTCAATGGGCGGATACTAAATGCAGTCCTGAACTCCGCGAACAGTTCCGGAAGTTCGGCATTGAGGATATGAAAGTTATCAGAGAAATTCTTCTTCCTGGTTATTTTGATGATAACTACGGCGGTGTCGATTGCCACGGCTGGTATGATGTCGTTGGAAGACTTCTGAACGAATCCGATATTGTTCCGGAAGATGTTCTGCATCCGGCAGAGCCACTTGAACTTTCTATCTATGAAGATGACTGCCTGACAAGTCCGAAATTTCCCCGTCCGGTGCTCCAGATTAGTATTGACGGTTTTATCCCGTGGGTGCTTGATACTGATGTTCAGGAATTTCTTTGACATCAAAACTGCCGTACTCCTTGACGAGTACGGCAGTTGTTTTTTTCTTAGAAATTGTTTCCGTTCCAGCCCCAGTCGGGAGTTCCCATATAGCTGACATAGATTCGGTTCTTCGGAATAGAAAGTTCTGCATTCAGAAGTTCACTGATTTGTCCGGTCAGTTTGCTGTAAGCAGAACCGGAAGCCCCTCCGTAAACCTGTACTTCTACCATAGCGCACGGGGCATCTGTTCCCTGATGATACAGAATATGTTCCGGCTCAATGCCTACCATGAGCCACTGTTCGGATTTGCCCGGAAGTGTGGCGATAGCCTTTCCGAGCCCTGCTTTGATAGTTTCCTGCTGTGCTTTGGAAACTGCCTGATTAGTCTTGACGTTAATAAACGGCATGATGAATTTCTCCTTTGATAATTATATTTCAGCCTGAGCTGATTATTTTTTTTCTACGGGATGGCTTTTCTTGATATGCTCCAGACTTCTGCTCGTGACAGTGCCTAGTTTTTTCACAGTATTAGTAGGAAATGTCGAAAGAAATAAAAAAGCATTGTCTTTCGATTCCGCCGGAGAAAGTTTCAGAATTCTCCGGAAAAATGCATAAGTAATATCATAATCTTCATTGAAATGCTCTGCAATTTCCCTGCCTATTTTTGTGAGTCTGACAGATTCGCAGTAATCCGGCTCGACAAGTTCCATGCGAACCATACATTTCATCATTTTGCTGACGCTGGGGCGAGTAACTCCTAAATCATTCGCAATATCGACACAGCGGATTCTGTTTCTCTCATGTTCCATACGGTAGATACAAAGCAGATAGCGATACTGACCTGCACATAATTCCATATTATCTACATCCTTTCTGTTGTTCTGAAATATATCTCGTTATTATAACAATAACACAATTCTGATAAAAAGTCAAGTTTTTTCTGAAAAACATTGATTTTTCAGAAAGAATCTGCTATAATAGAATATGGCACATTATTTTTCAAGTATTTACAGGAGGCTGTTATGAGTAAAGTTCAGGCTTTTTTTGAGGATATGAAATCTAAAAGAGTGGCTTTCATCGGTACAGGTGTCAGCCATACAGAATTAATCCGGAAATTCCGGGAAAAAGGAATTCCGGTCACTGTCTGCGACAAGAGAAGTGCAGATAAGTTTCAGGAAATTTATGATGAACTGTCACTTCTGGGAGTAAATTTCATTCTCGGTGAAAATTATCTTGATGCGCTCACAGATTTTGATGTTGTTTTCAGAACGCCGGGTATGTATTTCAATAATCCGGCTCTGACAAAAGCACGTCAGGCAGGTGTGGTGATTACTTCGGAAATGGAAGTGTTCTTTGATTTATGTCCATGTAAGATTTACGGTGTGACCGGTTCGGACGGAAAATCCACTTCTACGACCTTGATTGCCGAAATTCTGGCACAAGCCGGAAAAACTGTCCATAAAGGCGGAAATATTGGACGCGCCCTTCTCCCGATTATCGAAAAAATCAAGGAAGATGATGTCGCAGTTGTCGAATTATCCAGCTTTCAGCTCATCTCTATGAGAAAATCTCCGGATACGGCTTTAATTACCAACATCACGCCGAATCATCTGGATGTACATGGCACTATGGAAGAATATACCCAGTCCAAGACGAATTTAATCACACATCAGAATGCATTTTCCAGAACCGTCCTGAATCTTGATAATCAGGGCACAAAAGACCTTGCCGGACTTGTCCGCGGAAAGCTGAACTGGTTCACCAGACGCGAAATTCCGGAAAGAGGTGCTTTTCTGCGTGATGATGATGTGTTATGCTATATTGAAAACGGCAAAATCACTCCCGTGATTCATAAAGATGAAATCAGAATTCCCGGTATGCATAACGTTGAAAATTTCCTTGGCGTGATTTCTGCATTATGGGGCGAAGTTCCAGTCGAAGCGATTGTCAAAGTCGCTAAGGAATTTGGCGGTGTGGAACACAGAATCGAATTTGTCCGCGAACTCGACGGCGTAAAATACTATAATGACAGTATCGCTACCAGTCCGACAAGAGTCCTCGCCGGACTGAACAGTTTCAATCAGAAACTGATTGTCCTTGCCGGAGGATATGACAAGAAGATTCCGTTTGAGCCTATGGCGGAAACTGTCTGCGATAAAGTCAAGATTTTAATCCTGATGGGACTGACTGCTGATAAAATCGAAAAAGCAGTTACTTCCGCAAAGAATTACAATCCTGAAAACCTCAGAATCATTCATGTGAATTCTATGGAAGAAGCTGTAGAAACTGCCCACAAAGAAGCCAGAACCGGCGATATTGTCACATTGTCTCCGGCATGTGCAAGCTTTGACTGGTATCCGAATTTTGAAATCCGCGGTCAGCATTTCAAGAGATTAATCAAGGAGCTATAATTCATGAATCAGAAATCCCTTAAAAAATTGCTCTCGGGATTATGTACCATTCCGGGCACTTCCGGAAATGAATATCAGATTGCAGAATTCGCCTGCAAAAAGCTGAAAAAATACTGCCCGGATGCGCATATTCAAAACGGCAATGTTATCGGTTCTATGGGAAATTCCGCACCGGATGCCGTTCATGTCATGCTGGATGCCCATCTTGACCAGATTGGCCTGATTGTGACTGAAATTACAGATGACGGCTTTGTTGGCGTAGGAAATATCGGCGGTCTGGACAGAAGATGGTTTCCGGCGCAGAAAGTCATACTCCACGGAAAACAAGAGATTCCGGGAATTATCTCGACTTTGCCTCCGCACCTGAACAACGGCGAAGAAAAAGTGCAGAAAATGACACAAGTCCGCATTGATACAGGCTATCCGGCCGAAGAATTGAGAAAAATTCTCTCACTCGGCGACAGCGTTACTTTCACAGGCATCACAGACGAACTCGCCGGAACACGCTTTGCTTCTCCCTGTCTGGATGACCGCTCCGGAATCGCTTCGATTCTGTACGCTTTGGATGAACTCAAAAAAGAAGAAATCCCCTGCAAAGTCAGCGTATTATTCTCGAACCGTGAAGAAGTCAACGGATGCGGTGCGAAAACAGGCTGTTTCGTCATTAATCCGGATATTGCCCTTGCCGTGGATGTTTCCTTTGCAGGAGACGGCACAAAAGGCACTGGCAAGCCTGGTGAAGGTGCAATGATAGGATTTTCGCCGTCACTTTCCAGAAACGTTTCTGAAACACTGGTCAGCATTGCAGAAGATGCCAAAATTCCCTATCAATATGAAGTCATGGGCGGACGTACCGGAACAAATGCAGATGATTTTTCCATCTGCCGGGAAGGTGTCCGGGCTTGTACCGTTTCGATACCCCTTTTTTATATGCACACCCCTGTCGAAGTTATTGACCTGAACGATATCAAATACACCGGAAAACTCATCGCAGAATATCTCAGGAGGTGCAAATCATGCTGAATTATCTCAAAGAATTATGCGCCCTGAACGGCATTTCCGGCGACGAAGCACAAGTCCGGAACTATCTGGAAGAAAAAATCAATCAGTTTCCGGATATTCTGGAATGCCGTACAGATGCGCTCGGCAATTTATTAGTTCACAAAAGAGGCAGAAATCAGGCGAAACATACTGTTCTGATTGGCGCACATATGGACGAAGTCGGCTTTATCATTACAGAAATCCAGTCTGACGGCACTTGTATGCTTGATACTGTCGGCGGAATTGACCCGGATGTTGCCATTGGCAGAGCTGTCTTTCTCCCGAAAGTTCAAAAATTCGGCGTTATCGGCTGTAAGCCTGTCCATCAGCTCAGTGACAAAGAACGCGAAGAAAAGCCTGCTAAGAAAAATCTGATTCTTGATTTAGGAACATCTTCCAGAGAAGAAACGCTTGCTTTGCAGATTTTTCCGGGAGATTCTGTCTGCTATCACAGCGAATGGACGGAACTCGGCGGAAACCGTGTCGCATCCAAAGCGATTGATGACCGTTTTGGATGCGCCGCCATGCTGAAATTACTAGAAGGCGAAATCGCCTATGATACATGGTTCGGCTTTTTTGTACAGGAAGAAATCGGCACAAGAGGAAGCAGAACTGCTTCTTATGCAATTCATCCTGATTTCGCCCTGATTCTCGAAACCACAACCGCTGCCGACCTCGACAGCGTTCATGACGGAAATGCCGTATGTCATCTGGGGAAAGGTGCAGTCGCTTTATTCATGGACAGGGCGACTATCTATGATAAAGAATTATATCAGATTGCTTTTGCAGAAGCACAAAAATTAAACATCCCCTGTCAGACAAAATCCCGCATCGCAGGCGGAAATGATGCTGGTGCGGTACATGTTTCCAGAGACGGCGTGAGGACGCTTGCTGTTTCGATTCCGTGCCGTTATCTGCATTCGCCGTACTGTACGGCACAAATCAGTGATATGACACAAAGTTATCAGCTAGCTGAAAAAATGCTGGAAAGAATGCATGAATTATGATTAGAAAAATTACAAAAGACTGTGACCTGAATACTTATCTGCTCCGCAAAACATGGCGCGGAAGAAAAATGTATTCTTATTATAAAGCCTATGGCATTGATTATCCGTTCTGTCAGTTCTACACAGTCGGCGAAGAAGGCGTGATGCTGTATTTCAACAGTACTGTACTGATTGTCAGCGCGGATGTTACAGAAACCGAAAATCTTGCATCATTCCTGAGAATGCACCAGCCGTTCCGAATTGAATGCAATGAACCTGTCCGCGAACAGCTTTCTTATCTTCTGCCGGAATATCAGTCTCTTCACCGGACAACATTCGAGCTTCAGCCGGACAGTGATTCTAGTTTTGAAGAAGAATCTGTAGAATTCAATCCCTCTCTGGAAGAAGTCTATCAGATACTTCATGCAGGTTTCCCGAATCTGGAAGATTATTCCCTTTGGCTGACAGATACTTCCCACAGATGCCGTCATGGGGTCAGTCATGTACTGACTTATAAAAAAAGTACAACAGCTACCATCATGTTTGATATTGATAATCATGTACTTGTCGGACAAGTGGCAACTCTGCCGGAAGCAAGAGGGCTCGGCCATGCAAGAATGTTTCTCCGGTGGCTGGCCGGATGGCTGGCACAGTTCGATAAAAAAGCTGTTCTATATGCGCTCGATATCCGGGAAAGCTTCTACCGGGAAATCGGTTTTACCGTGATTGATACTGAATATGTACTGGAACACTCCGAAGATGCACAGGACAGCATTACGAAAGGATTACTCGACAATGGCAATACATGAATTTTTTGAAATAGATTCCCGTCTGGAAACTCTCGCAGAACAGGCAGAAGCCAACTGTTCGGCATGTTTTGCGAAAATCGACCAGACAGCAAGGCATAATTCCGCAAAAGTCCTGAAAGCTTTTTCCGATAACAAAGTTAGTGAAGCTTGTTTCGGTGCGAGCACAGGTTACGGATACGGCGATTTTGGCCGTGATGTTCTTGATAAAGTCTGGGCACAGGTGCTCGGCACGGAAGATGCCCTTGTCCGGCATAATTTCGTATCAGGTACACACGCACTAAGTGTAGCTCTGTTCGGCCTGCTCCGGCCGGATGATGAAATTGTTTTCGTCACCGGAATGCCTTATGATACACTTCATGAAGTTATCGGCATTACCGGAAAGCCCGGCAACGGCTCTCTGAAAGATTTCGGAGTAAAATACAGAATTATTGATTTGACTTCTGACGGCAAGCCGAATCTGAAAGCCGTTTCCGAAAATCTCAAAGATGCGAAAATTGCCTATATTCAGCGTTCACGCGGTTATGATTTAAGAACTGCTTTCACTATCTCCGAACTGAAAGAACTCTGTGAAACTATCCGGAAAGCCAATCCGGAAGCTATCATCATGACAGATAACTGCTATGGCGAATTTGTCGAAGAAATAGAACCTCCGGCAATCGGCGCAGATATTATTATCGGCTCAATGATTAAGAATGCCGGGGGCGGTATCGCCAGAACAGGCGGTTATATCGCCGGAAAGTCACATCTTGTAGAATTATGCGCCTATCGGCTGACCTGTGTCGGACTGGGAAAGGAAGTCGGCTGTACACTCGGCATGAACCGCGAACTGTTTCAAGGGCTGTATCTTGCACCGGATGTCGTCGCCAATGCTCTGAAAACAGCATCTTTCGCCTCAGAACTGTTCACCATGCTTGGATTTAAATGCACACCCGGCACGAATGACCCGAAAGGTGATATTGTTACTGCAATCGAACTCGAAACACCCGAAAATCTGATTGCTTTCTGTCAGGGGATTCAGAAAGGTTCTCCTGTGGATGCCTACGTCACTCCCGAACCGTGGGATATGCCCGGCTATGAAAATCAGGTTATCATGGCGGCAGGTGCATTCACGAACGGTGCATCTATTGAGCTTTCGGCTGATGGCCCTCTCCGTCCCCCTTATGCGGCATGGCTTCAGGGCGGTCTGAGCTGGAACAGCGGTAGAATCAGCATTCTGCTTGCGGCGCAGGAACTCCTGAATAAGAATCTGATTCAGCTTTAAAAACTTTTGATTGATAAGATAAATCGAAATTGTGAATAAGGAGAACTCTCATGCAGCTTTTTGTAATCCCCGATTCTCTCAATCAGAAAGGAAATCTTGTTACTGGCAGCCTTGGCAAGGCAGACGGTACACCGCTTCTCTACAAAAGCAAGCCCATTATCTTCACCTTTGACCTTGATACTAAGGCAGATATTCTAATTCCGGAAAGTCTGGAATCAATTTATCCGCTGATTGAGGATGCAGTCGTACAATATTTTGTGAGCAGACAATGAAAAACAGTGATTGAAGCTATCATTTTAAGATGCTGAATTCTGATTTATCGCAGGAATAAAACCCGACAGCAGTATAAAAATTGCTGAAAAATAAAAGAATGTTACAAATTTAATACAATTCTGCAAATAAAATACTGACAAATCCGGAAAAAGGTTGACAACTCCGGCGGAAACTGTTAAAATAATAAGTGAGGCTTTATCAAAATAAAATTCAGAAAGGGGAATAGGTCAGGATGGATGAAAAAATCCGCTGCTACAACTGCATGGAAATGAAACCGGCAAGATTCAGAATCTGCCCTTATTGTGGCTATCCGGATGATAAGCCCTATGACCCCGATTATGCTCCCCCCGGTACGGAACTCAATGAGCGCTATACTCTCGGTGTCAAAATCGGACATAACAGCGAAGGCGCAAACTATATCGGATATAATGCTTCTATCGGCTGTAAAGTGCTGATTCGTGAATATATGCCCGTCGGCCTTTGCAAACGTGTAAGAGGAAGGGCAACTATCAGCGTTTCCCCCGAAAATGTCGTGCAGTATAAAGCACTGATGGCGGAATTTACAGACCTGAACAGAAATTTAGCCCAGATGCGCAATCTTCAGCATATTATCCCTACACTGGATATGTTCACAGCCAATAATACAACTTATGTTGTGTATGAATATCTGGAAGGTATCAAGCTGGTGGAATATCTGAAAGAAAATGCCGGAGAGCTGACTTGGCATCAGGTTTCGTCTATGTTTCCGACATTTTTTACTACACTCAGCCTGATGCATAACAGTCATGTCATTCACCGGGCAATCAGTCCCGATACTATCTATGTCACGCCTAAGGGCGAATTGCAGTTGTGCGGTTTCAGCATTTATGCTGTCAGAACAATGCATCTGGAACTGCCCTCGGAAATCTTTCAGGGTTATGCTGCACCGGAACAGTATACCCCCGGTGCAAAACAGGACACATTTACAGATGTTTACGGCATCTGTGCTGTATTATACCGGCTTCTGACGGGCTGTCAGCCTGTAGATGCCCCCAGCCGTCTACAGATGGATAACCTTAGTGCGCCGTATGACCTCAATCAGAATATTCCCAAAAATGTCTCTGATGCTATCATGAAGGGGATGTGCCTGAATTCCGAACAACGCACCCAGACCATTACGGAACTCGTAACACAGCTATTCGAGCAGACAGAAGAACCTGCTGAACCTAAAGTCATCCCCTCTGAACCCTCCCGCAGAAAGAAAAAGCAGGACGAAAAGAAAAAAAATAATCAGAACACTTCTGCGTCTGATATTGATTATACTGTTCCCGGACGGGAAAGCGTGATTGACCGCCTCAGGATGCCTTTAATTGTCATTGTCATGACCATGTGCATTCTGCTCGTCATTGCGATTATTATCGTCAATCTGGGAAATACCACTGTCACAATGAATTCCCAGACGGAAACCACAACTGTCCCGACGGAAATGACAACGGAAAACAACATCGTGACAGAATCTTCTGCCGAAGCAGAACCGCCTACCGAAGCCCCCGGCGACAGTCAGATGCCTCTGCTTATCGGCATGAACTACGAACTCAAGAAAGAACAGCTCGAAACCGACGGCTGGCTGTATCTTGAGCCGGTTTATGCGTTCAGTGATACCTACAAGGCCGGACTCATCATTGAACAGGAAATTGAAGCTGGTCAGCCGTTCCACAGTGGTGCTGTTGTGAAAGTTGTCGTCAGCAAAGGCCCGTCTTCGATTCAGCTCCCGGACTACACCGGAAAAACGCTGAAAGACTATGAAGCTGAACTCGAAGCACTCGGCCTGACGAATTACAATACAGAAGCCATTGTCAATTACAGCTTTGAAACAGGCTATGTTGTTGAACTGAACAAAGAAGCCGGAGAGACATTCGACCTTACTGGCGAAGAAACTCTGAAAATCTTCTACGCAAGCAATCCAGAAACCACTCCTATGGTAACTGAACCACCAGTAATCCAAACTACTGTTGCTCCGGAAACCGCCCCCGAACCAGAAACAGAAGAACCTATGACAGATGATGTTGGCATACCGCTGGAAACCGCTCCGCCTGTCGCTCCCGGCTCGGAAGGAGAATTCACACAGGAAGCACCGGAAACTGCACCGAATCTGAATCCTGAAACAACTGTTCCGGATTATGAAACCGCGCCCCCTGTTCCGGATGATTTTGATTTTTCTCAGTCATAAAGCCAAAAAAATCCTCTGCAAAAGGCAGAGGATTTTTTTGGCTTTAAAAGATATTTTCATCAAACACCCAGATGACATAGTTCCGGACTGCAAATTCTTCATGCTCTCTCGAAAGCAGTTCATAACCGCTATCTTTGAGTTCCTGCGCTTCGGATGCCGTGAGCAGAACGAAATAATTTTCCTGTCCGGGCTGATTTTTGTACCAGTTCATATTGCACTGATAGAGCCTTACCAAAAGCTGACCATCTTCTAAAGCTACCCCCCGGCATTTCACTCTGGAATCTGAAATTATGGTCAGAGAGTTCGCCTGCCAGAACGTCGCATAACCATAGGTAAGATTTCTTTTTTCCAGTTCTTCATCAAGTTCATAAAGATAATTTGTAGCAGTATTGTCTTTTGGCATCGAGATGACAGTATTTGCATGAATTCCGCTGACTATCATGATACAGACTGTTAGCAGAACAGAAAGCCGTTTCCAGTCCGCCTGTGAGGCTGCCCATCTCAGGAAAGCAACAGAAACCACTGCTGACATTGCCACAATCGGTGATAATCTCCAGTTCGCGGCGGAAAGCTTGCCGAACACATAGCCCATCATGATAAGTGCTGTCATGAACCAGTATGTCAGAATCAGAATTCTGAGTTTCTCATCTTTGATTTTTTTCCAGCAGAACAGCGCAATCACAGGCAGAATCAACAGCAAAATTCCCGCGATAATTATCACCAGAGATTTTGCACTTTCCACGCTCATGAGAGGTTCATTGGCCTTTGTTGTCACGCCAAGCAGGGAAAGCCACGCCAGCGGAAATTTTTCGAGATTCTCCTGCCATTTGTCCATTGCAGAATATTCAGAATAGGCATCCGCATAGTCGGCGGTCATGCCGTTCGCTACAAGTTTCGTCAGGAAATATCCGCCTGTTGTTGCAACGAGCATGATAATCAGCATGATGAATGCATACAGATTCCGTTTGGATA
This sequence comes from Ruminococcus sp., assembly GCA_015066975.1. Taxonomy (GTDB): domain Bacteria; phylum Bacillota; class Clostridia; order Oscillospirales; family Ruminococcaceae; genus UBA3855. The sequence goes on from SVNI01000016.1 coordinate 17,682, forward strand.
AGATTTTCGTTTCTGCATCAAGCCAGCGTTCACAGAAAACTGCGCCTATCACAGGAAGTGCAAAAATCGTAATTGCGGTAATCTGGTCGCTTCCTGTCAGCAGAAACCAGATGACTATGCTAATCATGCAAAAAATCAGATGCATTTTATTTTTCCTGACTTTATTCGGAGAACGAAATGTTTCTGCACGTTCTATCAGTTTCATGCACCGGAATATCATGGCAAGCCCTGCAAAGATAAAAAATACTCCCAGACTGTAATAAATCGTATGTCCCCAGAAAATTTCCCGGAGTTTGGTACTGCCGGAACATATCATCAGTTCAGCGAAAACAGCAATTGAAATCCAGCCAATTTTCCAGTTCATCTGCCGGAGCATCAGAATCAGGGAGGCGGAAAACAGAATAAAAAAGCCCAGCATTCCCAGCACATGTGTCGTCATGGAAACACCTGTAAACGGTATCAGCATCTGCATTATCAAATTTGTGCTGAACGGCAGAAAACAGGCATAGCCAAAATCGGGATTGAACACTTTTCCGCTCTCATAAGAAGCTTCTGCCCACATGATAGTATCTGTTGTATCAGAGTGGAAATAACCTCTTGACGGAAAGAGTGTGTAATATCCTACCAGCAGAAAAGAAGTCAGCAGAAGAAGAAGGCTTGCCGAAATCTGAACAGAACGAAACAGCATTTTTCGGTATTTCGGCTGTTTCAGGCTTTTGATAAGTGCAGGGAAGGAAATTCCCTGCACTTGTTCTTCATATTCTTCTGATTCGGAAACACTGGAAAGTTCAGTTGTTTCTTCCGGCATTATGCATTCTCCCCGCTGTCTTCACTGTCAGTTTCATGATAGACCTGTTCGGTATTGACATTCCAGATATTGGTTTTGTCTTTCCGGCCGGAAAGGATATTTCTGACCGTTTCGAAAGAAGTCAGCATGGAATGATCCATGTTATTATATCTGTGCTGGCCGTTTCTGCCGACACAGTAGAGATTCTCGAACTTGCTGAGATAAGCTGTCAAATCGTCGATATGCTCATAGGTATCGAAATAAGCGGGATATGCTTTCTTGACGCGTTCTCTGTGATAGTCCAGAATTTCGGTATTCTGTGCAATGACACCCATTTTGCGGAGTTCCTTGACCGCGAAATCACGGCTCTCCTCATCGGATAGCTGCCAGAAACGGCTTCCCTCTGTGCAGAAATATTCCAGACCAATCCAGACCTGACGGGAGGGGTTCTGCACCATATAGGGAGACCAGTTGTTAAAAATCTGGATTCTGCCGAGACGGACACCGGTATCCTGTACATAAATCCAGCAGTCGGGGACGATATTTCCGAGGGTAGGGATATTAGTTTCGTTTTTGAGTTCCAGACGGTTCACGAGCAGACCGACAGTCACGAAATCGCGGTAAGGCAGACCCTTTGCAATTTCGGCTTCCCATGCCGGAACGTCATTCATACCAGCGACTAAATCTTTCACTGGCATGGAAGAAATGACGATATCCGCATTGACAGTATTTTTCTGATGATTTTTGATATAAGTGATGTTTTCGACCAGATTTTCGCCGTTGGTATGAATTTTATTAACCTTTGCGCCGAAAATGATTTCACCACCGAGCTTTTTGAATTCTTCTGCGGTGATTTCCCAGAGCTGGCCAGGGCCGTATTTAGGGTAGTAAAATTCTTCAATCAGGGAAGTTTCCTTCCTGCTGGAATCCTGAATGCCTGTAACTTTCCGGAACATATCCTGAATTACAGCCATGATGGAAAGTCCTTTGACACGCTGTGCGCCCCAGTCTGCGGAAATTTCGGAAGGATGCCGTCCCCAGAGTTTCGCTGTATAGCCCTCGAAGAACATGGAGTATAACTTCTTTCCGAAACGGTTGATATAGAAATCTTCCAGAGAATTTTCTTCTCTCTTGAGAGCAGTTGCGCCCAGATAGCTGACACCTGCTTCCATCGTTGTCCCGAAGCCCATATTCTTGATAGTATCCCATTTCAGGGAAACTGGGTAGTCAAAAAATTTATTTTTATAATAGATTCTGGAAACTCTGTTTCTGATAAGCATTACTCTGTCAGTAGTTTCGGGGTCAGCACCGCCGGGAACGAGAGATTTTTCTCTGTTGAGCTGGATATCATCAAAAGAGGGTTCGCCCTGAAACGGCATCATATTTTCCCACCATTTCATGACTTCTTTATTCTTAGAAAAGAATCTGTGTCCGCCGATATCCATTCTGTTTCCGTTATGGTTGACAGTGCGGGAGATACCGCCAACTGTCTGGGATTCTTCATAAATGGTAACATGATATTCTTCCGGAGCTTGTTTCAGCAGTTCATAGCCGGCAGTCAGTCCGGCAGGGCCTGCGCCGATAATAACGATTTCTTTCATATTGTGATAATTCCTTCCTTTCTATATAAGCATTATTCAGACATTGACATGCTCATTTTCAATTGTAATGTATTTTCTTCTGAATTTATCCAGATATCTGTCAGTCAGACGATAGCTGAAATAAAAAACACTGAGTGAGAGTGCAATAAATCCAACTGCTTTGATAAAATTTTTCATGATAATCCCTCCATTTATTTTTGGCTAGCTGTTTTTATTATAGCATATCTGATAATAAAATTCCAGAGTCTGAGTTAAATTCAATATTATGCACAAATATCATACTAACTTTTTGTGCAGTTATCCGAATATTTTATTTTTTCGGAAATTTTTCTGATTTTCCGGCTTTTCTGTTGTTATATAAATAAGATAAAAATTCAGAATGCATCAAAAGGAGAGGATTTTCATGTATTGTTATAATTTTGTCACAGTGGCGTCTGATAACGGCGCATATATCATTGCTGACCAGAAAGGAGGTTCTTATTATCTGCCGGAACAACTGTACACGGCTTTGAATGGGAAAAGGCTCTGCATGGGGGACATTCTGCACATTTCAGCAGAAAAGCCTCTGGAAATGACAGAACTTGCCGGAACAAACAGTATTATCTGTCACAGCACCGTGAACGTGATGTTACAAGGCTCACTTCTGCAAACGGGCAGAACAGCTGAATTTCTGGTCTGTCATACAGCTTACGGTTCTGTACTTCTGACAGACATGCATTCCGGAAAAGATTATGTAATTTTCACAAGCTATGTGACGGAAGGCTACCGCACGCCTGGTGCGGAGTGGTTCTCTGTTACAGAAGGAAGACTTGTGAAATTTCTGCTGTTCGGAAACGTTCCCGTCATGCCTGCACCACGGAAAAGACCACATTTCAGAATCCGCCGGAAAAACAAGAAAACTCCGGCAGTGCGGAGTTTTCTGAATGATACTTACGGAGCTTCCAGCGGTGCATCAATAATTTCAATACCATCATCTTCGGCATCAGCCGGAACAGTTTCCTGATACTGGGAAAGAATTGTTTCCTCCAGAACAGTTTCAGAAAGAACCATTTCTTCAGGATAGACAGTTTCTTCGGAAGAATAAAGATTCTCGTCTTCATATCCGGTCTGCATTTCATCGTCCGGAGCAGTTTCTTCTGCTTCTGACGATGAAATTTCATTTTCTTCGTCATAATGATTGGAAACATCTGTCACATCAAGATATTCTTCCAGTGTCAGACCTTGTTCATAGATTTCCGTTGCAGCCTCTACGCCTACATAGCGGATATGCCAGCATTCGTAATCATAACCGGTGATATCTTCTTTTCCTTTGGGATAACGGATGATAAAGCCATATTCATGACAGTGTTTATCCAGCCACTGTCCCTCCGGTGTATTAATAAACGTTTCGTTGATAGTATTGCAGTCTACTGTGTAGCCCGTTTGATGTTCGGAATGTCCCGGCTTGGCAGAAACACGGTTAGCATATTCTTCTCCGTAGGCATCTACCAAACTGTTATAGCAGGTAATCTGATACTGATAGCTTCTATATCCCGACCCCTGATAGATATTCAAGCCCAGTTCCGCAGCAGCAGTCTGCAATTCCTCAAAAGCCTCGGCAGTTTCTGGCAACATGCCGGGGTCATAATCTTCCGGAAGGCTGATGCTTTTGTTGGCAATCAGAATATCATCCACATATGTGCATCCGTCACGGACGGTCAGTTCGCGGACAGTCACCGGAACTTTGAGTGTTTCCGTTCCGCAGAAAACAGATACTGTGCATTCCCCCCTTGAAACGCCTGTAATCATGCCGAACTCATCCACAACAGCGATATTCTCATCACTCACGCCGTAGATGGCTTCAGACAGATTTACACCGGGGTCACAGATAAGCTCCATCTGCTTGGTATGATTGACTCTCAGATAAATCTGGGGTTCAGCACTGCGGAAACTGCTTGCCTGATGGAATTCCGGCATTGTTTCTGTTTCGGGCTGTGCGTTGACGGCAATCGCTTCGGTAGCGGATTCAGTTTCTGATGTTTCTTCTGCTGATGTTCTGGGAACAGCCTCTGCCTGCTGGAGATTGCTTGTCTCCTGTTTGCCGACAATCAGACCGAAACCGAATACTAAAACAACACTCAGCATCAGTAACATGAAAGCTTCTCTTGCTCTGTCTTTCCGTCGAGTTTTTGTGGCTTGCTGTGCCATAGACAAAATCCTTTCTTCATCATTTTCAGTATTCTGGCGAATCTACATACTGTTATTTATTATAGCACAAAAGTTTTCATTTGTCATCTGTTTTTTTCAGGTTTTTAAATTTTTTTTTGGAATTTGTGAAAAATGTCAAATAAAAGATATATTCGCGCAAAATTGTAAATATTTTATGAACAACAGAAATTTTTCAGAATTTTTTTCCAATTTTTATCTGTTTCTGTTGTTATAATAATAAAGGGAAATGCTTATCTAATCATCAGAATTTATTTGAAGGAGGAATTTTTTATGAAAAAAACAAGAAAATTATTTGCAGGTCTGACTGCGCTCTGCCTGTCCGGAACAATGCTTTCTGCTCTGCCAGTCAATGCCGAAGATACCGTTTATGCAACCTACAGCTATACCGTTGTCGGCACGGATAATGCCGAACATCCGGCAAAATATGTTTTCGCTGACAGTTCCGGCGATACTTGGTATACCAGTGCCGATTATTTTGATATGACACTTGCTGTCGGGGATATGATTACTATCCAAAATGCTATGCTTGGCGTTACCTGCATTGAGGGGACAAATGACCTCTCTATTGATAAACTTGACGGATATTCAGAAGAAAAAACAGGCTCAATCCTCGATAATCCAAAGACGGCGGAATTCACCGTTCAGGAAATACAAACCGGAAGCCAGTTCGGAAACAGAATCTATCTGGAAAAGGACGGCGTTCGGTATCATATCTTCACGGACTGGATTGAAAAAAATTATGCAGAATACAGCTATCTCGACTGGGATTCCGTTTCCGTGGGCGATACAGTGACTTGTATTCTTTATGATGATTATCCGGTTATCGCAACGGAACTTGTTTCCGAAACAGAAAATCCATATCAAAGATTTTTCATCGTCACCGATGCCGAAAATCATATTGCTGAATATTATTATCATATTGATGATGAAATTCTGCATACTCCGGCGGATTTCCGGAATGTCACCGCAGACTGGAATTTTACATTCGGAGATTTGCTCACTGTTGAGGGAGATTTCTACATCAAGAACGGCTTCCCCCTGCTGATAAAGCTCGATGATACTGCTGTGCTTTCTTCGCAGTCCTGCCGTGATGCCTTTGAAATCAAAGAACTTACCGTGACAGAAGTCCTCTCCGATGACGTACAGCAGAACATTCAGCTTTCTCTCACGGATGAGAACGGCAGTTCTTACAGCTATACAGAACATACTGGCATGAATTATGATTTCAGCATTGCAGATGCTTCTTCCGGAAAGACGTATCTGTTCGCCGTTTATGAAGATACTGCCCTGCTTCCGATTGAAATGCTCTCTCCGGACGGCGATGCAGACGGCAATCAGGAACTTGATATTCTGGATGTGATTTCTATCAATAAGACGATTCTCGGAAAAGAAGAACTCCCCCTCACAAGAATTTCTCATATAGATTTCAACAATAACGGCATTCCTGATTCAGAAGATTCTCTCATCATGATGAAAACAATTGTCGGACTGGTCTGAAAAAATTTTAAAAATATTTTCAAAATCACTTAGTGTTTTTGATTTCTGCCTCCGTCTAATAAGTGAAAGCAAACGAAACCCTGAACCGTTTTATTAATCCAAAGGAGGCTTTATTATGAAAAACACAAGAAAAGTATTCGCAGGTCTGACCGCCCTCTGCTGTATGGGCACTCTGCTGACAGCATTCCCCGTCAGTGCGGAATCAGATTTCAATCCGGATGAAACTAATAATTTCTTCATCGTTGACGGAACAAAAGGCAATTCCACTATGATGAAATGGTGGCACTATGGAGAAGACTATACTTATGGTGACCTTCTCCGCATCTATCCGGAAGAATCTTTCTCTTACGGCGATGTGCTCACCTATGACGGAGAATATACCATTCTGGAAACCTATCCGGCACAGCTCGGCGGAAATGCTGGCAATCTCCGGAAAGTCGGCACCTGTGAAGATTTCTTCGAGATGAAAGATTTGACTATCACTTATGCAGAGTCTCTGGAGGGGGCTGATGTATTCAAAAATTTCAGGCTTTCCGACAGTCACGGCACTCCTTATACTTATACGCAGGACTACACCAATGTAGATTATGAAATCAGTCTCGAACAAGCCGAAGTCGGTGATGTCTACACATTCGCATGTTATCGGAATTCAGCTCTGCTCCCGGTTGCAAAAAGCGAAACAGCTTCCGTCAGCCAGACAGCAGAAGATATTTCCCAGCCGTTTACTGCGGAAATCATGGACGAGACCCTCGGCGGATGCGTGATGACTCTTGTCAAATCCGACTATCTGGAAGAATCCGAAAACTGGAATGCTGAATATTTCAGTCAGGAATACGGCATCACAAATCTGAAAGAAATAAAATCTATCTTTATAGACGAATTCAGCAACAGAAGATGTGTTTTCTTCTATCCGACGGATGACACTCCCGAAACCGCCCTCGAAGTCGCTCAAAAACTCTATGATACCGGCTTATTCTACAGTGTTGACTTGGATGCCAAAACTTATCTCGCCACCGAAGAAGAAACAACTCCGACAGAAGATATTTCCCTGCCCTTTGAGGTAAGACCTGATGCCAATTATTTCGGCGGTATGGTAACTACAGTTCTGAAATATGACTATCGTGATGAAGCGGAAAACTGGAATACAGAATATTTCACTGATACATTAGGCATCACGGAAATCAAATCCGCTGACATCTGGCCTGCTTCTGAAGATAACGAAAGACGCATGATAGTTTTCTATCTGACGGATTACACCAAAGAAACCGCATTTGCGACTGCTCAGAAACTCTACAATACAGGCTTATTTTACGATATTGATATGAACTGGCTTGAAGGAAATGCTTCTGTCACCCCTGACGGCGATGCTGACGGAAGCGGTACGCTCGATATTCTGGACGTTATCACCGTGAATAAGGCAATTCTCGGAAAAGAAGATATTTCCCCTGACAGAATTCCTTATATCGACTTTAACGGCAACGGCGTTCCGGATTCCGAAGATTCTCTTGTCATGATGAAAATGATTGTTGGGCTGGTATAATTCTCCTTTCCCCTCTGTATTGGCAGAGGGGAATTTTTATTCCTTCTGAATTTTTTTGCTTTTCCTATTGCATTTTTACTGCAAATATAGTAAAATAGAGTTATACGCTGAATTATTCGGCTGAAAAAATGCTATTTTAAAATTAATAGAGAGGAATGTAGCTATTATGAAAATCTGGAAAAGAATTGCAGCCGCTTCTGCCTGCCTTGCTGTGCTTTGCAGTGCAGTGGCTGTACCTTCAGTATTTGCTGCGGATACTGCTTCACTGGAAAGCTCTTATAACTGGGGGACTCTGAGAATCGGCGGTGGCGGTTTCGTATCCGGTATTGTCACCGGTAAAGATGTCATGTATGCCCGTACTGACGTCGGCGGTGCTTACAAGTATAATTATGACACTGAAAGCTGGGAACAACTGCTTGATTTCATCAACGATGCGGACAGAGGCCTGCTCAGTGTCGATGCGATGGCTATCGACCCGACCGATGATGATACTGTTTATTTCCTCTGCGGATGCGCTTACTTCTCGGCGGAAAAGACTGTCATCTTCAAGACCACTGACGGCGGTAAGACTTTCAAGGAAATTGATGTCACTAATCTGATTAAAGTCATGGGCAATGGTGACGGCCGTCAGTGCGGTGAATCCATCGCTGTTGACCCTGATAATCCGAAAACTATCTATGCCGGCGGTGATGTTACCAGCGACAGCAATTCCAAATCCGCCCTGATTAAATCCACAGACGGCGGTGAAACATGGTCTCCGGTTATCGGCTATGATGATTTGGGACTGTTCTCCGAAACAACCAAATGGCCGACTTGGACTGACACCCTCGCGCGTTCCGTTACGAGTGATGAATATAATCATCAGAACGGTGTTGCAGCGATTGCCATTATCGGCGGAAAGGTCTATGTCGGCACATCCGCAAAAGGTACGGAAAACGTTCATGTCGCTAATGTGAAAGATGATAAATTCACAGTATTATCCAAAGACCTTCCGACGGATGTGTTCCCGTCCCGTATCAATATTGATGCTAACGGCAATCTGCTGATTTCCTATATTGCAGGACTGGCTTTCAACGGCGCGTCTGGCGGTGCTTATCGTTATGAACCCAAAACAGGAACAGTGACACAGATTCTGGACAGTTCCAGAGGCTTCGGTTCTGTATGGGCTGACCCGTCCAATCCTGACCATATGATTGCCGGCACATGCGGTAAATGGGAAGACCAGCTCTGGCAGGCCTGGACGGATGAACACGGCGCAACATGGGGCGACCAGTATTATCGTTCTTTCGACGGCGGTGAAACTTGGGAAAACTTTACTCCCGGCAAGTCTGCCGGCTGGGGACAGGAAGCTATCTCCGAATATTTGCAGGACGGCGGTTATGCATGGATTCGTGATAAAGCAATTCACTGGTCTGGTACTGTTGTCACTGACCCCCGTGATTCCAACAGAATGTTTATCACATCCGGCAACGGCGTATTCATCGCTGAAAATATCTGGAGTACAGATTCTTCTAAGCGTCCTGTATTTACATTCCATCCGGATGGTATCGAAGAAGTTGTCGCTTTGGATTTCACCAGCACTGCCGATGGTCTGGATTTGTCCGCTATCGGTGACTATGATGGTTTTGTGCATGAATCTCCGGACGAAATTGGCTTGCAGTATCAGCCGAATATGGGCAGTACTTCTGCAATTGCGGTTTGCCCTCAGAATACGGATGTCTGGGCAAGAATCGCAGAAGGCGACAACGGCTCAGGCTATTACACAACCGACAGAGGCAAAACATGGAACGCTTTCACGCCTTCTACAAAGGGCGGTAAACTTGCCATCGCGCAGATTGATAAATCTACCTACAGAATTTTCAATACCAGCAAGGACAGCAGCGGTGTTTCCTATAGTGATGACTGGGGCGAAAGCTGGACCTCCTGCGAAGGTATTCCTTCTGCTTATGGTTCTAAGCCGACTATGCTGTTTATCGAACCGGATGACCCGAGCACTGTTTATGCCTATGTAACATATTATAATTCAAGCTGGTTCTATTCCAAGACCGCTCCCGATGCAAGTGATGCACAGTATAAATTATGTGTCAGCAAGGACGGCGGAAAAACTTTCACCAGCACAGATATCTGCATGTATGACCAGTGCGACAGTGCCGGAAGAATTGCATATCTCGGCACAACAGGCGATTTGATGCTCGCAGGCGGTTATTATGGCATGTATCATGTGACTGTTGCTAAAGACGGCACTGTCACAAAAGAAAAGCTCGATAATGTATTCTATTGCAAAACTATGGGTTACGGCGCACCGGAAAAAACAGGCGGTGTCAACACACTCTATATGTATGGCAAACTCACCGAA
>SVNI01000017.1 GCA_015066975.1 Ruminococcus sp.
AAACGGAATATTATTCTGACGGCAGTTTCAAACTCAGTGCAAGCCATGACCAGTTTGATTTGCTCCTCGAAACTGACGAAACAGGCGAAAATTACATTCTGCATCACACATCCGGCGCAGAGGATGAAATCATTCCGGTACAGGATATGTATATCGGCCATACCGGAAGAACCTACCATTCCGACGGCGTGTATTTCGGCAGTACCGCAAAGCTGATGTCCAGCATTGTCCTGCTCGATACCGGAATGAGCTTCACAGATACGGATTACTATGACAACGGCGTTATCAATTACGGCTATAACAAGAATATTTTCAATCATAACTATCCCAACAGCGTCTACCCGATATATCATAACATGAGAACTTCGCTTGTGAATTCTTATAATACATTTTTTGCATCCGGCTATGCAGGCATTCTGCAAGGCGGAGGATACTATCAGGAATTCGGCCTGCGCTGGGAAGAAGGCTTCGAGAAAGTCAACGGCGAAAACGGCTTCTGGACTATCTGCAAAATTATGAACAAGTATTTCGGCTTCAATGCGTTCGGTTCGCAGAATGCCGGTTATACTTACCCCTGCGACTGGATGAACCTGCGCCAGCCGTCACTGAAAACTATCGACACTGCCAGAGAAAACCCGAAAGAACGGGAATTCCTGATTGCGCGTATGGCTATTGGCATGTGCAGTGACGGACAGATTATCGACGGACAGCCTACCGGAAACTATTTTGACGCTTCGCCTTTGTTCCTGAACGCTGTCACCAGTGCTGTCGCTACAGGCGATATGTACCGCCTGTATCTCAAAAGCGATACCCCTGCCGTCAAGCTCAGTGAGATGGAATACAATTATTCTGAACTTTCAGAAACTCCCGAAAATCCCGAAACTTTTGAAGATTATACCGGAACGCAGATTCAGACAATTCCGCTCGCCTACCGGGAAGCCCTCTGGGACGGCATGAAAAGCATTATGCCTTATACCTATGACGGCTATACTGCCTATGTCAAAACGGGTACGGCCGACGACGGCTCATCTTTCAAGAGATTTCTGCTGACAGGCTTTGTGACTGAGGATGAAGAACCCAACGACATCAGACCGCCGGAAGGCTGGGCGGTAACGCTGTACATCCACAACGGCACGGAACTCAGCTCTGAATTTGCATCCGGCTATACAGACGTTTACAAGCGGATTCTCCGCCGTGTGATTGGAGGAAATCAAGATGATGATTAGTATTCTGATTCTGCTGTTATGTTTCTGTCCTGCGCTGTCATGGATACTGACGCTTGTCAGCTCGGAAAAGACAGTCAGAATCATGCCGGTGCTGTGCATTACAGAAGCTCTGCTTGCCGTGATTCTGCTGATACTGTCTGTTTTTTATCAGAAAATGATAGTTTCCGTCCTGCTGACAACGTTCTTCTTCTGCTATCTGATATATTTATTATTTCATAAAGAAGCAGAATATCAGCCCGACAGAAAGCTTCTGGTCTTTTCGTGGCAGAAGTTCGGCAGATTCTCCTGCGAACTCAAAGAAATCTACCCTTCGCCGGAAGCTTTCCCGAAAAAGAAAGAACTCCATGCTTACCGCACACCGGATAATTTCATCATGCTCCGCTGTCCGGATGATGAACGAGAATGTTTCGCCTATCAGTTCACGAATTACCGCTACACGCTCGACGGCCGGAAACGGAACTGCCTTGTGTTCAGCACGATAGCTCCGAAAAAAATGCATCTTTCAGCCTATCATCAGAAACGCTTCTTTGCTTATGCAGAACATCTGCTGTTTGCCGGACTGATGACGTTCTTAGCTGTTCCGGCACTGTTCCTGTCAGTGATGCGACAGAATTCCGGCAATCTGGAAGATTTTATCAGATATCATGCCGAAACCGGAATTACGGCCGTTTCGGAATCCACAGCCGAAAGCTACCCGCATGAAAGCGTTCTGACCCTTGTGATAAATCAGGACGGAAATACTGTCGCTTCGGCAAAGATTATCGCACTGGATATGAAAGAATCTGAACTGGATATTATGACACTCAATTCCCGTCTGATGACTTCCGGAACGGATTATGCCATGCTGAAAGACAAGCTCAGTACAGAAGATTTCAGTCAGATAAAAACTCTGATTCAGGATATGTTCGGCGTAGAGCTGAATCATGTTGTCACCATCCGGAATGATTTGATAACGGCTTCCGGAACAGTCAGAAATGTTTCGCTTTCTGTCACGCCCGAACAGTTCGCCTGTCTGGAAACCGGAATTTCCTATCAGGAATCGGGGAACTATACACTACAGGAAGCCTCGGCTGTTCTTCAGGGACTGGAACAGTATCTTGTCAGTGAAAATTATAATTATAAAATCCTGTCAGAAAATGAACTCGCCGTGATGCAGAACGAATTTCTGCTTGCTGTGATGTCATGTGCCTTACAGCAGAATTACAGCACAGCAGACTTTGTACCCGTCCGCACAACCATGACAGGCACAGAAATCAGAAAGCTTTACGATACTGTCAGCATTGCAGAATCCAGATATCAGAAATGCTTTCAGCAGAAAGAACACAGCATTGTGATTCCGTCCGCAGATGACTGCACAAAGCTGGATTCCGCTTCGCTGTACGCATCAGAAGCCGTCCTGAGATATCTCATGATACAGGCATTATATTATTAAAGGGGGCAGGGTCATGCAAAAATTCAGCAATTTGTTTCTGCCGGAACTGCTCATGCTGGTGATAGCTTCGCCAATGCTGTTCAGCTCCGGAAATGAACTTGCCTATCAGTTCGGCTTGTTCGGAATTTATGTTCTGTTCCTGATACTGATGTGCTTTGTCAAGGCCTGTCTGTTTCAGAAACTGCTTGCCACAGAAACCACTTATACCAGACAGTGCAGTTTCATCACCTGCCTGATTCTCATGATGAATATCGGCTGTTTCATGAATTTATACATCGTCGGCTTCCGGACGGGGAATTTCAGTGCAATTCTGGAATATCTCCTTAGCCTGATGAAACCGCCCGTCCTGCTGGGAAGCATTTTCCTGATGCTGTACCATGCACTGAAAGAATTCTATCAGAGAAAGAACTATCTGCTGATTTCGCTGGGCGTTGTCCTGATGAATTTTATTACAGTCAGCGGTCTGAATCCTTCCCGGTTTCTGACGGCAATTCTGGAATCTGCCGGAATTACCGTGCTTCTGGCCGTGATGACTGTGATTCTGCCGTTTCATAACAAAGATGCGGATATGTTCCGCTACTGGTGCGGAAGACTGGCACACGGCAGAGAAATCTTATTTCTTGGCTATGCTGTGATGAATCTGCCTGTCTTCTTCCTGATGCGGGGCTGGTTTGCTTCGCATCTGTCCATGCGCGTTGCCGTTGTCGAACTGGATAAATTACTGTTCTTTCTGGGCTTTTACTGTCTGATGCTCTGGAATGACAAAACCAGAAAAAAACATACGGAACTCTATGTGAAATACCCTGAACTTGCCGTATTATTCATCAGTCTCATGGCCGGACTGTTCCTGCTCGGCGAACACGGCACTATGATTGTCATGCTCCTGACGCTGATTCTGATGCTCTTTCTGCTGTACAGCACCAGAGCCGGCCTTGTGATGCTCGGCCTGACAGGCGGAATCTACGGGATTTTATGGATTCTGAACCAGTTCATCTCGAAAGATTTTCTGGACAGATTGTTCAATCTGCAAAGCTACCGGCAGATTCGTGACGTGAATCAGGCAATTCTGGAAAGCAGTGCGGGCATGAGCACTACTCCCTATGCTGTCGATATGGTCGGAACACTCTATACCAGAATTGAAGATTTTTCCTATCTGAATCTGATTTCTGTCTTCGGCAGATGGACGGCTGTTGCCCTGATTCTGTTATATCTGCTGATACCGCTGATGTCCTGCATGTATCTGCATAACTACAAGCTGAGAAACCGCCGGAAAGTCAGCAGTTCACTGTTCACGCTTGCTGAAATGTCCTGCCTGCTGTTATTTTCATCAGGAGCAGTGCATGTGATGTCCAATTTCGGCTTGATTTTCTTCACAGGCGTGACACTGCCGTTTATCAGCAACGGCTTTATGAATATTATCGTCATGCTGATATTGTTGATTCCGGTCATTTACTGTCTGAGGGAGGCGAGCCTGCATGATGCGTAATCAGAAACAAGAATCTGAAATCAGGCTTCAGAAGCCGAAAAATAAGATTTTCATGATAGTTCTTTGTGTGATATTTCTGTTTATTCTGGGAAGTACGCTGTTCTATGATGCCGTGTATGAACTCTTTACGGGGTCACGGCAGGACGTGCAGAGCGAAAAAATCCAGACAAAAAGCAGTTTCGCCCTGAAATACAACGGCTATGACCTGACCGCCGTTGCAAGACAGAATCTCGCAAAAGAATTTGAAAGCTATAATATCAAGTATACGGATTATAATTTCTATGCCCAGAGAGGTGCTCTGCTCGACAGCACAGGAGAAGTCATTTATTCTGTCGATACGCTTCCGGTGAACTGCCAGACGTTCTATGAAGAAGGCAGAAACAGAGTCTGTAAATATCTCTACGGCGATTTGCAGAATGTACAGGGGATTGCTCCTCTGATGAGAGCCGTCCCGAATGTCAATCCGGATTCCCTTGCAGATACACTTCCGGAATTTCCGGCCGGATATGATATTCAGCTAACAATAAATTCCGCACTCGAAGAACAGATTTATGACCTGCTGACCCTGAATCATATCAAGGGCGGATGCATTCTACAGGATTTGCCTACCGGAAAGATTGAAGTCATGACCGCTACCAGCGTCACCAGCACGGAAAGCGAAAAAAGCGGTCTGACCCAGCTCGAAGCCTGCCTGAATACGGATTTTCTGTATGACTGCATTCAGGCTCTCGAAAATCCCGAAGAACAAAACCTCACCAGAACATTTTTCGATTATCAGGTGAGAAGCGCAGAATCTGAAATTACAGATTCCGATTCCGGTGAAGTGCAGAAAATCAAAAAATACTGCTTCACGACAGATTTTGATTTGCTTCTCGAACGTCCTGACAATATGAAAGATTCTGACGTTTCCGAAGTCAGTCCTCTGCATCTGAACAGCATCACACAGAGATTATTCTCAGGAGAAGCACGCGTTCCGGTGCTGATTGAAAATATTCTGGATGAAAACGGAACTCCCGTGCAGATTCTGCCGGAAACTTCCGCCCCGGCTGTGCCGGAACTTTCCGCAGAAACTTCCCTGAAAGCCTGCTATGAAAAATATCATTCCGAAAATGACAGAAATTATCAGGTCTCTGTCATGAAATATCCCGGCGTGCGCTATACGGATTTCAAGTATGTCACCGGGGTGATTGCTTCCAAAGACGGAAATATCCAAAAAGCGTTCACGCTCTACAGCAAAGACGAAAAAATTCTGCAATTTATCGACAGCATGATTTATTTTATTGATAATGCTTATCATACGGAAGGAGGAAGCCCGATTGAAACCGAAACCGAAGGGGAATAAAGCCGTCTTTCTGGTGCTGTTCCTGCATATGCTCCTGATTCTGCTGTTTGCAGGATATATATTCTGCCTTAAGTTTCCGGTGCTGATATGGGACGACGGCTTGTTCCTGAACAGGAAATTTATTGATTCTGCAAAAGGCTTTCTGATTTCCACACTGGAAATCTGGTTCGGCGCGCCTGTGCTGATTGCTGTCGCCAATGCCGTTTTTGTAAAGCGTGTCAGCATGAAATATCTGCAATATCTCGAACACGTCCGGCAGATGTGCGGAAATGCCGAAACCTATTTCCGGGAACATTACCCCGAACAGCAGGAAGCTATCGCCCAGACAACCTACTTTTCCGGCAGAATCGAATTATTGCAGAAAGATGCACAGAATCTCCGTCCGGAAAAATTAACGGCTGTCTTCTCCAATCTCCGGCAGTGCCGGAATCTTGAAAAAGAATTCCGCGAACTCGCCCGGCGGTGCGAAACAATGAAGCATTCCCATATGGAACAGGATTTCGCCCAGATTCTGCATGATGACTTCCGGAACTATCTGACCTATTCGGCAGTACTGCTGAACCAGTACTATCCGGAACAGATGCATCACAGCTTTTCTGAACTGGAACAGTACCTTTCCCTGACATCCGGCAGACCAAAGCCGGAACATCTCTTTCAGGAAACGGGCTATGAGTCCGATACGGATTTTCTGCTTGCGGAATTATATGCACCTCTGGAAACGCTGGCGCAGGATTTGCGGATTATCGCAGAATATCTCACAGATTCCTATTCCGACATTCTGGCACAGAACGGCACTTCCGAAATGGAAATTCTGCCCCTGCCGGAAGAAATGTCCGGCCGTCTGCATGAAATCTCCGCACTTCTGGAGAAAATTCCCTCCGGCGCAAAACTGCGGGAACTCTCCGCACAGGAAGACAGGAAAACCCGGAAACAGTATCTTTCCTGCCGTGAAAAATTCCGGAATTATCAGGCTTCTGTATCGGCATATGACAGTTGTATCGGACTGTATTATCAGTATATCACAGATGCAGAGCATCAGCTTCTGGAACAGCTTCTTTCCCATTACCGGATTGTACAGAAGGCCTACCGGATGTATCTTCCCGAAGATTCGCCTTATACGGAAGAAATCTCACAGGCATATGAAGCACTCAAATCCGAGACAGAAGCCAATGATTTTATCTGGCATTTGTATTATCTGCATATTTTTTCTCAAACCCAGCACAGACAGTGTGATGTATCCCTGAGCAGTCAGGATGCGCAGAATTTGCAGAACCGTCTGGATGCTGTCAAATCCTGTGCGGAAACTATCAATCAGACAATCAGAAAGGATGAGATAACTGCATGAATATCAGTCAGGACCTGAAAATTATTGAAAATGCCGTGACAGATTTCCGCCGTCATGACGAAGTGGATGCCTACCGCATTGTTGCGCCTGTAGAACAGATGCTCCGGCAGAGCTGTGAACGCATGAAGACTATTGAGGAAAACAAGGCCGGAACATGCTATGATTCTGATTTGCTTCCCGAAATCAAGAAGTTTGTGAATACTCTGCATCAGTATACCAAAGACCAGGATTACGGAACGCTTCGCAAAGTGCTGGAACAGGTACAGCGTTCGCTGAAAGATTTCAACAAGAGTGTAGATTATCTGGTTCGCACCGGACTGGTAAATCAGCAGAGCAGTATCATCACGCCCCAGAACCTGAACAGTTCGGCTGTTCCTCCTCTGCGCCGGAAGTCTGCGCCGAATGCTTCGCCGTCGCCGTCACCTGTGCCCATACCTCCTGTGCAGAGCACTCCTCCGGCACAACAGCCCCCCCAGCCGGCAAAGCACCGGCCTGCTCCGGTCAGGAAAACCCTTGCTGAAAAATATTTTTCCGGCACGGACGGCGCAAACGCCCAGCTATTATTAAATAAAAATATCGAACTGATTGTCAAGATTACTGCCGAAGAAACCGAAAATCACAGTACTGTCGTGCAGTATTACCTCGCCAACAAGAACGCATTCCGCCGGAAAGAATCTTATAAAAATTTCTGGTACAGACTGCTCCGGAAAAACAAAATAATCTCCTATCAGCAGGCTTTCCGCATCTCCGACTGGAAACCCCTGTTTCTGGAAAAGCATGTCACAGATGAAATGATAAGCCTGTCCAGAAATATCTTCGGCGTTCCCAGAGAGGGCAATTTGCAGGATGACGGCCTTCTGCTGAAACTCACACAGGACAGCCTTCAGATTTCTTTCAAGACCTACGGCGAACGGGCTTCCAAATCCCTGAAATCAGAATTTTCCGGACAAACCCAGACCGTAATTGAACTGCTCCGGAAAGATTTTATCGAAAAAAATGATAAAAATTCCTGCCATTATCAGGATACTATCAGTTTCTATCATCAGTTCAATCATGTGCATTCTGACTGGAATCAGAAAGAAGTACTCGTCAGGCTGAAAATTGATATGAAACTGAAATAACCCAGAACAGAAAGGAAGCAAGTATCATGCTGAATAAATGCGTCTGCATTCACTGCCTGAAAGATGTCGTCAGCCCCAGATTTCTGATTCCGGCTCATTTCGAGGCTCTCAATGCGAATCATTTTGAATGTTCCCCCGATATTATCGGACTGGACAGCGAAAAAACAGACAGCATCATGAAAACAAAGCTGAATTATTACGGCATTACCATTCCGGAGGAAGAACCTCCGCGCCTGAGCTGTGATGCTTCTGAAAAAACATTGCAGTTGAAAAGCGGTCTGAAAATTATCGTCAAGCCTGTGGAAGTGCTCAAGAAAGAATATCCCGACAGTATTCCGGAAATTGAAAACGCTGCCACTATCGACGGAAAAGCCTTGTTTATCTACCAGCCGTTCAAGCCTATGACCGCAACGGAACTGGTGTGCGACAGCTGTCACCTGATTCTGTCCTCCCGGAACGTCGTCAGGACAACTGTCGGAACAGAAACTGTCTGGAAATCTGCTGACGAAAATGACGAAAATCAAAAACGGAATTTTACTGTCTCCCTCATTGCCGGAAGCAAGGCCGGAAAAACCAATCTCCTGCTCGCCATGCGCAAGCCCGAAAACCGCGTGCATCTCGAACTTATGACCGAAGAACCCTTTATCGAACAGCATTTTACTACCGCAGAAGATGCCCTCGACGACGGCCATGTGCCAGAAACGACACTTTCGCCCCAAGCCCCTATCACGTTCAGAACAGAATATAATCAGGATATTAATATTATCGATACCAGAGGAGAGGAAACAAAAGAAATCCGCATTGACCGCGCTGTCTGGTCAGATATGCTTGTCGTCCTGCTGGATATCGCTTCTGTCTATGAACAGGATGTTCCCCAGGAAACTGAACCGGATGAAACTTCCGAACCCGGTCAGCAGAACACATCCGGCCTGAAACGCCTGAAAAAATATCTCTGCGATTTGGAAAGACACTGCCGTACCAGAAACGAAAAAAAGCCTATTATCCTGTGCTTTACCAAATGTGACCTCTATCCCGATACGGCTGATAATATCATGCTCTACCCCCTTAAAGACAGTGCCGAAAATTACGACCCGGCAAAGCTTCGGGTTATCCGGAATTATCATTTCATGGATAATACAGAAGCTATCATCCGTGCGCTGTGTACGGAACTGAGCAGTAAAATCCAGCAGAAAGACAGCCAGATTTACAGGGCAATTTACCGGACTGTGCAGGATATTATCGCCTACTGCAACCAGATTTCCGGTCAGAAAGTGGATATCATGTGCATTGCACCGCTGGGCACGCCTGCCGAAAACGGCAGAATCAATGCGGAACTCTATAAGCCACAGCATGTAGACAGCCTTCTGCACCGCATTGTACAGTACGCATCGGAGGCAGAATCATGAAGTATATCTATACTGTATTCCGCGACGGCGACGGCTATGCATGGGGCGAAAATACCCCCCAGAACTTTTCGGAAATTACCCATCTGCTCCAGCAGTGCGAAAGCATCTCCCATGTGTATTATATCTTTCACAGAGGAAATGTGCTGGAAGTCCGCAAGGCAGAAAGCCCTGAGTCAAAAGAACGGCTGTTCTTTGTCTATACTGTGGATGATTTCCGCAACGAGGACGGCGTGTTCTCTGCCGATACCAGAAATAAGGCATGGTCTCAGATAATCGAAAACTTTCTGACAGACTGCCCCCCGTTTCACAGAACAGACTGCACCCCGGAACAAGTCCCCGGACTGCTCCAGAGCTTCGCTCGCCATCTGCCGGAAAAACTCACTTCCGGCCTGCTGATTGATGAAGATTCCCGGCAGAATTACAGGTTTTTCGATACCAGCCGGGAAAAAATCATCTGTGATACGGATTCCTTCCGCTTTCTGCGGAAACTGCCGATATTTACCGGAGAAAACAGAATCTTCCGGGCAATGTGCTTCCGGTACGGTGCGCCGGCAGTCAGTATGCTGGAATTTATCGCCATGCTGTCGGCAGACTTAACCGCCCAGGCCAACGGCAATATGACGGCTTTCCGGAAAAGCTTCGAGAAGTATTTCGACCCGTGCATGATTTCAAAATCCATCGAATATCTGCTTCTGTCTTCAGATGAAGCTTTCATTCAGGAAGTGCAGAGCAAGCTGGATTCCGGAATTGCACTGGGATTCGGTATCGACAGGGAATTCATACGCAGTATGACAGCATGGTATCTGGCAAGCTACGGTATTCATGAAGTGCAGGAATTACGGCAGTTTCTGCATCTGTTCTCGTGTTTCGGACTGCCGGAAGAACTCCTGCTTCCGGTGCTCAGACGCTGGGAACAGGAATATGATTCGCACAGCGACAAGCCCCTGTTCTTAAAAAAAACAGAAGTCCTGAACTATCCGGAATTCGTCAGGACAGTCACAGAAAATCAGAGCCGTTGCTTCCTGACGGATGAGGTTTCTCATGAAACGCTTGATAAAATTTATGCCTGTATTCAGGAAAAGGGAATTCCGGCTTCTGTGCTGGAAAACTTGTTTCAGGAAAACCGGAAAGATAAAATCATTTCTGATTTGCTGGAGTTCGTCTCATGGTCGGAACATCCGGAAGATGCCCCGAAACATCCGGAAAAGAATCTGCTTCCGGCTCTGCTGTACTGGAGCGAACTGGTCAGTGATGCAGAACTGCTGAACTTCTACGGTGAAAAGAATCTCGCCGGACAGATGAAACAGGATGCTTATCAGGTCAGAATCCCGGCAAGAATCCGGAATCAGCCGGAAATCAGCCGGAATCTTCTGCTTGCAGATAAACTCTCAGAAAAATATCGCCTGAATGCAGTGTTCCAGAAAGGAAAACTCGGCAGAACCGAAAAAAGAATTCTTGCTGTATCCCTGATTTCGTTTCTGCTGATTCTGGTATCCTGCATCAGGCTTGTCATGGTGATGCTTTATGAATGCTAAAAAATTTTCCGCGGTGATGCTCTGCCTGCTCCTGACAGGATGCGGAACACAGGTGACATCTGCCGACAGAATCCGCGCGGAACGGTATCTGCAATATCTTCCGGTCTGCGAAAAAGTGCCGGATATCACAGAAGAACAGCTCGAAACCCTGCAAAGCCAGTTCCGGACACGCTGTGAAAATTATGAACAGACCATGTATCATATCGTCGGGGAAAATTCCTATATGAACAGCATCAATTACTGTTTTGAAGAAAATAAGCTGGTCACGTTGCAGAATTATTCCCCTATGGCTTCGGTGCTGTATCGGCATCAGGGAGAAATCGGCATGAACCCGATTCTTCTCATGCGGAAAGTGCTGGAAGGCGACGGAAATGCCTCTACTGCCTACGACAGCTATGCAGAACAGATTTCCTGCACCGAAACCGAAAAGCACAGTTCTGTGCTGAATCCGGAATGGGAATCCCCTAAGAAAAATTATTCCGGCAAGCCGGAAGATTTCATCAGGAATCTGTTCCGGCCGTTCTATGACAATGCGGAAAGCCTTGCTGTCGGCTATACGGAAGACAAAGAGGGCAACCCGAATATGTACTATGTCTATCTGATTGACTGCCGGGAAGATGTAGAATGCTATGCGTTTTATTTTTATCTGGATGAGGACGGCGTGTTTTATCAGTCGGCTATGGATTATCTGCGCTACGGCGGTGAAGAACTGAATGCCTGTGTTTCTTCGGCATCCTGTTTCGGCGGAGACGGCTACGACAAGGAAAAATATACTATTCTGGAACAGTCTCTTGATATACCGCCTTCCGGAGACCTGTTCGGCACTTATGCAGAATCAGAATTATGCGCTTCCGGATTCAGCCGGGAGTATACCAGTGAAACAGACGGCACAATTGCTGTTCTGAAACATGATACCTACACACTGGAACGTCCGCAGGAATAGTATTTCTGCGGATGTTTCCGTTTTTGTGCGGAAAATAAGAGAGTAGACAAAAAGTCTGTTGTTATTTTTTGTTTATACAGAGGATTTTTGTGTCATATAAACAAAAATCATAATTTGTGAAATAATTTTAATGCAGATAATAAGTCATTGACAAAGTGAAAATAAAATGTTATAATATGAGTATATTAAACGGTCAGTAATTATGTGAATTGACAGCAAGGAGAACGAAATGTACCAAAAAGCGTTTCTTTTCAACGGTATCGGCTCGAAGCCGGAAAAGCTTCTGGTCAGCCTGCCCCCGGCTCTGACAGAAAAATATCAGTATTATCTTGATGAGGAATTTTCCCGTCTGGGACTGCAAACAGCCCTCGAAAAAAATCTGCCCTATGACAGAAAAGTCGCAGAATGGCTGATTTCGCTCATCTGTGACAGAGTGGTGTTTGAATATTACCTCTCCAAGGGCATTGTCCCAGATATCGGCGCAGGATACAGCTCCGGCATTGTCAGTATCAGTGCCTGCTTCGGCGCAGTGCCCCACGAATTCGCACACGATATTATTATGATGAACCGCAGAACCATGCGCACACTGGAAGCAAATCACCAGCATCTGGATATGGGTGTGATTATCGGGCTGGATTACCAGAGCGTACAGGATATTTTTAAAGGCAGATTCTCCCCGGATGAAGTCATTGTCGGCAGTGCCAATTCTATTATCTGCACCATGATTACCGGACAGGCAGAAGCTGTGGAAAAAGCTCTTGCTCTCTGTCTGGAAGAAGGCGCACTCAAAGTCAAACGCTTTGAGACGGGTGTTGCCTATCATCATCCCTGCATGAAGCAGTATTCCAAAGAATATAACGACTTCTGCGGAAGCATTGCCTATCATAACCCCGATTATCCCATTATTTCCGTATTCGATAACAGAATCATGACTGAGGGAGCGGAAATCATGAGAGAAAATCAGCTCAATGTGTATACCCCTATCCGCTGGGATTTGACTCTGAAAAAATTAACCGAACTCGGCGTGACGGAATTCTTTGACGTGAGTGCCAACGGCGCAGTCAATAAATTTTCCAGAATCAACAAGCGCAAAGGCAGAATTTATACGCTCGAAGAGCTGTAAATATATTTTTTTTGATTAATTTAATAATTGGAGGAACTTATCATGAAAGAACTTACAGACGCTATCAGACAGGAACTCACAGACCTGATTTTTAATTACTACGCTGAAGAATGCGAAGTCGACAGAGATTCCATCACCATGGAAACCAACCCGCAGGAAGATTTGGAAAGCGATTCCCTCATGTTCGTAGAGCTTATCGAAATGACTTCCGAAAAGTACGGCCTTGATGTCAAGCTCCAGAGCATTGGAAAATATCTGCTGAAAACACCTATGGACACGATGAAAGACGTTGTGGATATGTTCTGCAAAATCTATCAGTACGGAAATGATATTGTCAATCAGTAAAAAAATATTTTAATCTAAAAGGAGCGCGGAATATCTTGAAATCAAATCTTTCTGAACTCCATGCGGAAAATCAGATTGCTGTACTGACAATTGACAACGGTGCAAAGAATCTTCTGACAGAGCCGGAATTTATCGACCGCAAAGAGCTTCTTGTCTGGCTGGAACAGCATCCCCAGACAGAAGCTCTTGTCATTACCGGCAAAGGCAGACACTTTTCGCATGGTGCAGACGTGTCCCTGTTTGACACGGAAAACAGCAGTCAGCTTTCACAAAAGCTGGAAAATGCAAGGGAACTGCTCCGGACTATCGAACAGCTTCCCATTGTGACAGCTTCGGCCATCAACGGCGGATGCTTCGGGGGCGGGCTTGAAATCGCCCTGAGCTGTCAGTTCCGTATCTGTTCGCCCTCCGCTTTTCTGGGACTGCCGGAAGTCACCCTCGGCGTTGTGCCCGGCATGGGCGGTATGGAACGCCTGACCCGTCTGCTCGGCAGGGAAACAGCCTTGCAGATGATTCTCAGCGGAGAAATCATCTCCGCCAGAGATGCCCTCGAAAAAGGCCTTGTGACCAGAATTACACAGAATAAAAACGCGCTGGAAGAAACCTTGCAGTTTGTCTCCGAACTGATAAACGGCAAATCCCCTGCACAGATTCATGCTGTGCTGGAAACCCTCCGCCGTGCAGAAACCGGCGCAGAAGACCCCTCTCAGGGCATGTTCGAGAAAGTTCTTGCAGAACGGGGGCAGTTATGAAACATACCAGCTTCCTGACTGTCCGGGGCTATGAGCTTGATTCCTTCGGACATGTCAACAATTCAGTTTATTCACAGTATGCCGAAACTGCTATGTGGGAATGCTTCTCTGTACACGGCCTTCTGGATGTCATGCAGGAAAACGGCCTGTTTCCGGTGATTATGGAAAGCCATTTCAGATATATGCATGAACTGAAACTGCTCGAAAAAGTCCGCATTGAAAGCGATATGAAAGCTTCTTCCGGACTGATTCGCTATCAGCATCATATCTACAGCAACGATACCGGAAAACTCTCCTGCAAAGTGAACGGAAAAATTGCCTGTGTCAGCCGTGACAGAATGATTAATGATATCCCCGGTGAAATCATCCGGGTTCTGGAGTGTGATAAATCATGTCTAACATCAGAATAAGAAACGAAAACCTGACAGAAGTCAGAAATATCAGTCGGCTTGCTGAACTCGCCATGCAGAAAGACGGGCTGGGCACGCCGTGCGCAGTGCTGGTCTTCATGAACGAAACGTTCACAGATGACCGTGTGCCGGAAGTCCGTGAATTTTTCCGGAATGCGCCGTTCCTGACCGTGCTGATTCCGGATGCCCCGGATGATGTGCATGTTTCGCTTGCAAAGCTGTTCGATTTTATGATGACTGCCGAAGAAGCAGATACTTATTTCAATCAGGCTTTTGCCGGAAAAACTGCCGTTCAGTGCCGTGAAATCACAGACTGTTTCCTGAAATCCCGCAACGGTTCGCCTGAAGATGTGCTTGCACAGGAATCCAAAGCATTCTACAGGCTGATGCATCTGAAAAATCAGGAGCAGGAAGATGCTCCTGAACAGAACGTTCCCGAAAATCAGGAAGATGCTTTCCAGCTCGAAGAACAGGACGGTATTTTATATCTCCTGATGAACGCAAACGGAAATAATATCATGACAGAATCGTTTTTCAGATATTATGAAGCCGTCATGGAAAAAATAGAAACACTCGCACAGGAGAAAAATTATAAAGGCCTCATCATCCGCGGAAAGGGAAGGCATTTCAGTGTCGGTGCAGATGTCACAGCCCTTGCGGAACGTTCCGCAAAGGAAGTCTTTGACGAGGAAACACAGACCCTCCCCGAAAGCCATCTCCGGCAGAAGCATTTCTTCACGTTCCTGCATGAACTGCCGTTTCCGGTGGTCAGCGTCGTGACGGGATTCTGTATCGGTTCGGGAAGCGAAATCGCTGTGAACAGCCATTTCAGAATCTGCGAAAAAGGCGCGCGCATCGGTCAGCCGGAATCTACATTCGGCATTCTCCCTGCACTGGGCGGGCTCGGCAGAACATTGGAAATCTGCGGTCTGAAACAAGCCTATCAGCTTGTGATGACAGGCGAACTCTTTCCGGCAGAACAGGCTTATGAAATCCGCTGGGCGGATATCCTCACTGACAAGAAAAAAGGCCTTGCCGAAGCCGAAGCCCTCATCAGAAGCATTTCGGAAGAAGCAGAAGATTTCAATTCTGCCGACTGCAAAAAATATCTGAATCACTATCTCAGACGAAAGGAGAGCGAAACGGCATGAAAATCGGAATTCTTGGCTACGGAAAAATGGGAAAGGACATCTTCACCCTCCTGAATGACAAGCTCACAGATACTGAATTCGCAGTTGTCGATACCGTCAATGCCGAAGCCGGACAGCAGAGCTTTCTGAAAACCCTTTCCAAAAGCCTGAAACGCGGAAAAATTACCGAACAGCAGTTCGAGAAGAAACAGGCAACTGTTTTTTCTGATGATATCGCCGTTCTGCATGACTGTGACATGATTATCGAAGCCGTATTCGAGAACCTGGAACTGAAACAGCAGATATTCCGGAATCTGGACAAGCTGGTATCAGAAAACTGTCTGTTGCTGACAAATACATCTTCTCTGGATATTTCCGGAATTTTTGAAGGCATTTCCCGCCGGGAACGCTGTTCCGGAATGCATTTCTTCTATCCGGTAAAGCTTTCCGGATTTGTGGAGCTGAACATTCTGCCGGAAACTTCCGCAGAAACGATTCAGACCATCCGCAAAGTGATTACCGCTTCCGGAAAACAGGCGGTCGTCTTCCGGGGAGAATATCATATCTATCTGAACCAGATTCTTGCCTGCATGGTTTCGCACGGCATTTATCTGTGTGAATATTTTGACGTTTCCGTTCCGGAGCTGGAAAATGCCCTTGCGGAACTGTTCCCCATGGCCGGTGTGTTCGAGATTCTCGACAGTATCGGGCTGGGGCTGATGGCATCCAGTCCGGAACATTTCCGGATTGCCAGAAACCGCCGACTTCTGGATTACGGCTGTCAGAAAATGAATCAGTGGCTTGCAGACGGCTGTCCGAAAGAAACACGGACATTTCTGAACTTTATCGGGGAAACATCCGCCCCGACCGGAAAGCCCTGCACAGATGCGCCGTTATATATGACCGCACTTCTGCTGAATGAAATTTCCGCTTCTCTTGCCGAATATGATGATGATAAAAATATTCTGCTGGAAGCCGTGAAAGACATCCTCGGCCTTGCAAAAACACCGTCAGCTTATTTTGAACAGTACGGCAGAGAAAAACTCTGTTCCGTGCTGGATGATTTATACACCAAAACAGGATTTTTATCTTATCAAAGCAATTTGCAGAAAGGAAGTATATTTGCATCATGAACAAAGTAGTCATTACAGGTCTTGGCGCAGTGACTGCCCTCGGAAATAATACGGCAGATTACTGGGAAAACCTTATCGCCGGAAAATCCGGCATGAAAACAATCGACCGCATTCCGCTGGAACATCATGATACGACTGTTGCCGCACAGGTGGATGACAGCTTCGAGAAAGAAACTTCTAAATATTTCAAGAAGCGTCAGCTCAGTGCAACAACGCTCAGTATCAGAATGGCTCTGGCATCCGCAGGAGAAGCAATCGAAAATGCCGGGGATATTTCCGGCATTGACAAAAAGCGTGTTGCTGTCGTGTACGGTGTCTCCGATAATTCCTATAACGGCGCAGAACTGGAAAATCCGGCGCATGTCATACTGAAAAAAATGCCCAGTGAAATTCCGGCTATGATTTCCATCAAATACGGCTTTACAGGCGCATCTTTCAATGTCAGCACAGCTTGTGCTTCTTCTGCTTATGCAATGGCACTGGCGAAACAGTTCATTGCTTCCGGCATGTATGATATGGTCATTGTCGGGGGTGTCTCGAATACGGTTTCTCATCTGGAAATTACAGGATTCAACCAGCTTCTGGCAATGTCAGCCAATCCCGACCCGGAAACCGCCTGCCGGCCGTTCTCCAAAAACCGTGACGGCTTCATCATGGGCGAAGGCGGCGGTACACTCGTGCTGGAATCCGAAACTTCTGCCAAAAACAGAAATGCGAAAATTTACTGCGAACTCGCCGGAGCTTCCATGACAGATGAAGCCTATAACCTTACCGCACCCAAAACAGGCGGTACAGGCATGGCGGAAACTATGCGCCTTGCGCTCGAGGATGCCGGCATGAAGCCTGATGAAATTAATTATATCAATGCACACGGCACTTCTACCAATCTGAATGATTTGTATGAAACTATGGCGATTAAAGACGTATTCGGCGAACAGGCAAAGCAGATTCCGGTATCTTCCATCAAGGCGGCTATCGGCCACACGCTCGCAGCCGGAGGTGCGCTCGAAGCGATTGCCTGCGTCAAGGCTATCGAAACAGGCATCATTCCGCCGACGCTGCATTTTGATGAAGCCGACCCCGAACTTGACCTTGATTATGTCCCCAATACTGCCAGACAACAGGAAGTGACAGGCGCACTGTCCAATTCGTTCGGTTTCGGCGGTCACAATGCAACTGTGATATTCCGGAAATATACGGAGGTGTGAATCATGCCTATCTGTCAGATGAAAACCAATTTCAAGATGAGTTCTGAGGCAAGAAAAGTATTTCTTGACGAAACTGCAAAGGAACTTTCTGAAATCCTGAAAAAACCCCTTCCGGCTGTCATGCTTATGCTGGATGATGCAGACATGTACATGAACCAGTCTGAAAATACTGTCTTTTTCGCAGAATTCAGATATATCCTGCCGGAAGAATATCTGCACCGCAAATCTGTATTTCTGAAAGAATTCGCTGACAGAATGCTGACATTGTTCCAGAAATACACCCATGTTGACCCTTACCGGATTTACATGCAGTTCACAGAGATGAACCGCGAGGGCGCATGGCGATATACCGGATAAGAAAGGAAAGGGAGAATTATTATGAAATGGGCTATCAGAGATTTATTAAATCCTGTCGTAACACGTTCACTGCTTTACGGCGCAAATCCGTTTGATGTGGAATATATCCTGAAACAGGTGGATGCTATCAAAGCGATGAGCGGAAGAAAAATTCAGGCCGTCTGGCTCGGAGAATGGGAAAAGAAAATTCAGCGGTATCAGGCACTTGCAGAAAAAGCACAGTCTGCCGGAAACAGAATTTCTGCCCGCGCATATGCAAAACTCGTCGCAGAATGCAATTATGCCTGCTTTATGATTAATCTGGAAGATATCGAACGCAAAACACAGGTCTATGAAGCACTGGAAAAAAGCTATGCACAGTATCTGTCATTCTGCAATACAAAAACAGAATATGTCGAAATTGATTCCGCCTGCGGAAAAATTCCGGCTTATCTGCATTTTCCGGATGACGGCAGTCAGAAAAGCTACCCCTGTGTGGTAACGTATTCCGGCATCGGAAGCTGTAAGGAAGAACTGGAAATGCTCGCCCAGCCCCTCAAAGAAAGAGGAATCGCCGTGCTCTGTCCGGATATGCCCGGCGCAGGTGCTTCTGTGATTCACAGAGGCATCCGGTGCGGAGGAGAAACGCTGGACAATGCCATTGACGGCATTTATGCCTATCTGCACGGCAGAGAAGATATCGACAGCGACAGGCTCGGCAATTTCGGTCTGTGCATGGGCGGCGGCTATGCGTTCCGCGCAACTGTCAGAAATCCTCAGGCAAAAGCCTGCGTGAGCCTGTTCCCGCTGTTTATCAATTTCTGTAAGCTGGATTCCGTGCCCATCTGGATGAAAAAAGGCAAGTGGGCTTCTACACAGTACTGCGATAACTTCTACGAATCTATGAAACAGATTGAAGAAGGCGAAATTACTTCCGATTTTCTCATGGTGGACAGCCCGGACGACAACTGGATGACCCCGGAAGCTTCCAACCGTCTCTACAACAAGGCAACCGGCTATAAAGAACGCATCCGGATTGATGAGAAGCCGTCCTATGTATCCGAAGAAACTATCATGCACGCTATGCCCGTCGGCGAACAGTATCACTGGGTAAAACATCAGGCTGCGGATTTCATTGCTGAAAGATTAAAGGGAGAATAAGCTGTCATGAGTAAGAATTTTTTTGATTATTATCAGGAATATGCAAAAGCCACTCCGGATAAAGTTCTGCTCCGGATTGATGATACTGTCATCACATACAGCGAATTCATGCAGAAAACGGCACAGTTCGGCTCTGCCCTGAAGAAGCTCGGCATTCAGCCGGATGATAAAATAGGCCTTGTCATGCCGAACAGTACGGCATGGTATCTGGCATTCTGGTCTGCTGTGAGAATCGGCGCACAGCCTGTGCCGATTGACCCCCAGAGCGGTTCTCTGGAACTTTCCAGACTGCTTCCGGCAACGACCGTCAAGGCACTGTTTATCGCCGACAAGTACAGAAATAACGATATTATCAAGGCCGTCAGTGCCCTGATTCCCGGAACATTCCGCATGAAGAAAGTTATCTGCTTTGCAGAAGAAAATCTGATTCCCGAAGACGAAAGCTTTGTTTCAGCAGAAAATTTCCTGAAAAATTTTGCTTCTGATACATGCGAAATCTACCAGCCGGATGAAAGCCACACCATGTCGCTGGCCTGCACTTCCGGAAGCACCGGAACACCAAAGATTCTTTCCGTGCCGTCTTACGGCTTCCTGACAACGCAGAGAGATATGGGCGATTATCTGGAATTCACTTCTGATGATGTTATGATGCTCGGCATGACGCTCTATCATCAGGGCGGTTTCGGAATGGGTCTGCAAATGACCCTCAAAGGCGGAACAGTGCTGTATCAGCCTCAGTTCAATCCCATCAGCTTTCTGGAAACTGTGCAGAAATATAAAATCAACATCATTCAGCTTACTTCCACGCTCGCAAAAGTGCTTCTCTCCACACCGGATTTTGAAAAATATGATTTGTCCAGCGTGAGAATCTGCTATTTCGCCGGAGAAGTCCTCCCGAAAGAAATCGCTGATACGTTCGTGAAGAAACTCGGCATCAGAGTGATTAATATTATCGGTTCTTCCGAAACCTGCACTATGGTCGTATGGGATTCTGCAAAAGACGGCGATTCCGACCCCAGCGACTTCCGGAAACTGCCGTTCACAGCGTTCCGCGTGATTGACGAAAAGCATCAGGATGTCCCCGAAGGCGAAACCGGAGAACTCTGTATTTTTACAGAGGGTGTCATCACGGAATATTTCGGCAATCCGGAACTCTCTGCTGAAAAGATTCTGAAAGATGAACAGGGGCGCAGATGGTTCTGCACCGGCGATTTGGTCAATAAGCTTCCGGACGGCGTTGTCAGATTCGCCGGCAGAAGCAAGCGCATTATCAAGCGCGGGGGAAATCTGGTTCATGCTGAAGAAGTGGAAGCTTGTCTGCTTACACATCCGAAAATCGCAGCGGCTGCCGTCACGGATGAACCGCATCCCGTTATCGGTCAGCAGATTGTCGCCTACATCCAGCCAAAAGGCGACGAACGCATCACCAGAGGCGAACTCGCAAGATACTTTGACGGCAAGCTTTCCGCTTACAAAGTGCCGGATAAAGTCGTTCTTGTCGAAGAAATCCCGAAGGATATCGGCAAGATTCAGTTTAAATATTTAAGAAAAAAGGAGTATAACTAATCATGAATAATCTCGACTGGAACGAATTCAGACAGCAGATTTCCGATTATGTCGGCGTAGATGCTTCTGAAATTAACGAAGATACTGACGTGTATGATGATTTGTATCTGGATTCACTGGGGCTGTTCGGTCTCGGCTCGCATATCACGGAAACTTACAAGCTGAATATTCCGCTTTCTCTGGTGGCATCCATCAGCAAAGCAGGGGAAATTTTCAATCTCCTGAACGAAAAGGGCACACCTGCCACAGAGGAATAATTCATGCTGTTATGTTTTCTGCCTCATGCCGGAGGTTCGGCGAAAAGTTACAGTTCGTTCCGGCGGTTTCTGCCGAAGTCGTTGCACGTTCTGCCAATGGAGCTTTCCGGACGGTTTACCCGTTCGGATGAGCCCGTTCTGACAGAAATTTCCGCCTGTGCCGGGAATCTTCTGGAAAAGCATCAGGAAGCCCTGAAACAAGAGCCGTATGCACTGTTCGGGCACAGCATGGGCACTCTGCTCAGTACAGAACTGGTTCGTCAGGCCGGAGAAAAGGGAATTCCTCTGCCGGTGCATGTATTTCTGTCCGGAAGATGTGCGCCGGATGAAACTGTCAGCCTGTCCGGCAATCCGGAACAGATTTCAGATGAGGAAATTATAAATTTCTTTTCCGGAAACGGTCTGACCTCGAATTCTCCTGTTCAGGATGAAGCCCTGATGCAGATGCTCAACCGGACACTCTGCACAGATGTCCGCATGGCGGAGCGGTATTCCGTCACCCCCCAAGAAGTGAAATTTCCGTGTGACATGACCGTGCTTTACGGTACGGAAGATGCCATGCTGACCGAAGATTCCATGCACGGCTGGGAACGCTTTGCAGGCAAGTCCTGCGAAATTCTGCCGTTTTCGGGCGGACACTTCTATTATGCGGAGCATAAGCCGGAAATCTGTGAAATTATCACTTCCAGATTATCCGTTTATGCTGATTTCTCATGATGACAGACCGGACAGAATTTCTGTCCGGTTCTGTTTTACAGCATAATTATTTAAGAAAGAAGGCATCTCTATGAAGTATTTGATTCTGAAAATTCTGGAGGAAGATTACGGCTGTGAAGGCATCCCCGAAGGAGAAGAACCGCTCTGCAATGTGCTGTTGCAGGACGAATCCGGCGGACAGGTCTGGAAGAAGTTCCCCGACCGCTGGCTGACAGAACAGCATCTTGACGAAGGCAGCATCATCATATTATAATTTCATCCCCTTGCAAAATTTCTGATTTTGTGCTATAATATTCATATCGGTTCAGCGGATTCTGAAAAATAACCAAAATCAAGCAGAATCGAAAAAACAGAAAATTTACAAAATCATATTTCAGGGGGAATTCATTATGAAAAAATATCTCAGCATGATTCTGTCCGTGGCCTTGTTCGCTTCCATGACGGCCGGATGCACCAAAGAAGAACAGCCTGTTCAAGAAGAATTCGAGAATGTTCATCTCACTATCGCAAGTGACCTCGCACCGGAAGATATCCTTGTCGAGCAGATTACCAAATTTCAGGAGCTGAATGCAGATAAAGTCAATCTGAATTATACTATCAAAGACCAGCAGGAAGATAATATTCTGAAAAATCCCCGTCAGGCTTCGGATATTTTCTGCATTGCAAATGACCAGCTTGATGAACTGTATCAGAACGGCATTCTGCTGGAAATTACCGAGGATAAAGATGCTGTCATTGCTTCTGTCGGCGGTGAACAGACTACCGCTGCACAGACTTCCATGCGCGACGGCAAGCTGTACGGCTATCCGCTTTCTTCCGGAAACGGCTATTTCCTGTACTATAACAAAGCCTATTTTTCAGAATCTGATGTCGCATCTCTTGATAATATTCTGGAAATCGCTTCCGGAAATCACAAGAAATTCACTATGGATTTCAGCAGCGGATGGTATCTGTTTTCATTCTTCAAGGGCGCAGGGCTGAATCTTGAATATAACGAGGAAAAAGCCGCCAATCTCTGCAACTGGAACGCCACAAACACAGAGCATACAGGTGTTTCTGTCGCAGAATCGCTCCTGAATATCGCCGGGCACGACGGATTCGCCTATTATCCGAACAGTGAATTTGTCGAACATGCTTCCGCAGATGAAGTCATTGCAGGTGTCAGCGGACAGTGGCACGCCGAAGAACTCGCTTCGATATGGGGCGACAACTATGCCGCCGCCAAGCTTCCGACTTACACACTCGACGGCGAACAGGTGCAAATGGCAAGCTTTACAGGCTATCGCATTGTCTGTGTGAATTCCTATACAGAGAATGCAAAATGGGCATCCCGGCTTGCGGAATATCTCACAAATGAAGAAACCCAGCTCAAACGCTTTGAAGCCGTCGGCCAGTGTCCTGCCAATATCAGCGCGGCGAATTCCGACCAAGTGAAAACTTCTCCCGCAGTCGCAGCAACGGCAGAACAAGCCCCCTATGCGTATATTCAGCATGTCGCTGACCCGTTCTGGGATGCTTCCAGCCAGCTCGGCCTGACAATCGCAGAAGGCAATCCCGATAATGAAAATTTACAGAATCTGCTCGACAGAATGGTCGGAAAAACAATTGTTCCGGTCAGAACAAAATAAAACAAACGGCCGGATAAAGCATCCGGCCGTTTCGATTTTTCAGGAATCAGTCTAAAATCAGGCTCTGTCCGGTCATTTCCTTCGGCTGGGGCAGTCCCATCAGCTTGAGGATTGTCGGGGAGAGGTCAGCCAGCACACCGCCTTCGGTGCGGAGGGTTTTCTGACCTGCACCGACTACGATAAACGGTACAGGATTTGTTGTATGTGCTGTGAACGGTGAACCGTCAGCTTCATACATCTTGTCAGCGTTGCCGTGGTCAGCAGTAATCAGAGCGACACCGCCCTTTGCTAAAATAGCATCTACCATCTTGCCGACACAGGTATCAACCGCTTCAACAGCAGCAACAGCAGCATCAAAAATTCCGGTATGGCCGACCATATCGCAGTTGGCATAATTCAGAATGATAACATCATATTTATCCGATTCGATAGCTTCAAGAACAGCATCTGTCACTTCATAAGCACTCATTTCCGGCTTCATATCGAATGTTTCGACATCCGGGGACTTGATAAGAATTCTGTCTTCGCCCTCGAACTGCTTTTCTTCACCGCCGTTGAAGAAGAATGTTACATGAGCATATTTCTGGGTTTCAGCGATGCGGAGCTGTGTTTTTCCGCATTTTGCGAGATATTCGCCAAGTGTCATGGTGAGTTCTTCCGGAGGGAAAGCAACTTCGACATTCGGCATGGTAGCGTCATACTGTGCCATGCATACAAAATGAACCGGGAAACAGCCATTCTTTCTCTCGAATCCGGTAAAGTCCGGGTCAACAAAAGCTCTTGTAATCTGACGGGCACGGTCAGGACGGAAATTCATGAAGATAACGCTGTCATTTTCGTGAATCATGCCGTCTTTATCGACAACAGTCGGGAGCATGAATTCGTCAGTGACTTCATTTGCATAAGAATTCTTGATAGCCTGAACGGGGTCAGTTTCCTGAACACCTTCGCCGTAAACCAGCGCAGAATAAGCCTTTTCTACTCTGTCCCATGCGTTGTCTCTGTCCATAGCGTAGAATCTTCCGGCAATAGTGGCAATCTTGCCGACACCGATTTCATTAAGCTTGTCAACAGCTTCCTGCATGTAGTCAGCCGCAGAGGACGGCGGCACATCACGGCCGTCTAAGAATGCATGAACATAAACTTTTTCCAGACCGAATTTCTTTGCCATTTCTGCAATGCCGTAAAGATGTGTCATATGGCTGTGCACACCGCCCGGAGAGAGCAAACCCATCACATGCAGTGCGGAATTGTTCTTCTTGGCATTCTCCATGGAGTGAACAAGTGCCTGATTCTGGAAGAAATCGCCGTCTTCGATAGCTTTGGAAATCTTCACAAGCATCTGATAAACGATTCTGCCTGCGCCGATGTTGGTGTGACCGACTTCGGAATTGCCCATCTGACCGTCTGGCAGACCGACACACAGACCTGATGCACCAATGATGGTATTAGGGCATTCTTTCATGTATTTATCAAGATTCGGGGTTTTTGCCGCCATGATAGCATTACCGTAGGAATCGGGATTATAGCCGAAACCATCCATAATAATCAAAGCAACTGGTTTTTTTGACATAGAATATCAACCTTTCATTTCATTAAATTCATAAATAAGGGAGACCGGAAAAGCCTCCCTTTTTTAGCAGATTATTTTTAATCCGCACGTTTCAAAAACGTGAAATCAGCCGTTGACAGCAGCCTGAACGATAACGTTAAAGTCTTCAGCCTTCAGGGAAGCACCGCCGATAAGTCCGCCGTCAATGTTGGGCTTAGCAAGCAGTTCAGCCGCATTCTTGGCATTCATAGAACCGCCGTACTGGATAGTAACAGCATTAGCAGTTTCTTCATCATAGAGCTTTGCAAGCTGTGCACGGATGAATGCACAAACTTCTTCGGCCTGTTCGGGAGTTGCAGTCAGGCCTGTACCGATAGCCCATACAGGTTCATAGGCGATAACAACCTTCTTGACATCTTCCTTGGAAACTGCCCAGAGGTCAAGCTTAATCTGACGGGCGATAACTTCTTCTGTGATATTGCATTCACGTTCCCACTTGAGTTCGCCAACGCATACAATCGGCTTGAGACCAGCAGCGAGAGCAGCAGCGGTTCTCTTGTTGACAGTTTCGTCAGTTTCGCCGAAATACTGTCTTCTTTCAGAATGGCCGATAACAACGTATTCCACGCCGATTTCTGTCAGCATGTCGGCAGAAATTTCGCCTGTGAATGCGCCGGATTTTTCAAAGTGAACATTTTCAGCACCAACTTTTACGTTAGAGCCTGCTGTTGCATTGACAGCGGTTTCCAGATTGGTAAACGGCACACATGCGATAACTTCGATTTTGCCTTCTGCATTGGCAACCAGAGGCTTGATAGCTTCGAGAAGTTCTTTTGCTTCCGGTCTGGTCTTGTTCATTTTCCAGTTGCCGGCAATAATAGCTTTTCTGAGATTCTTATTCATGGAAAAACACTCCTGACTGATAAATTTAATTAATTACAATGCTGTTCTGAATATATCCGAACTGCTGGAGAATTTTGTTATTCTCGACATCCGCAAGAATGACACTCCGTTTCGGCACACCGCAGAACAGGGTATATCTGCCTACTGCTTCGGTGAAGTTGTCAAAGCGTTCTGTCACACAGGTGACATTCATGCCGTCAGCTTCTTCAATAGTATAGCAGACAATATATTTTACTTCGTTCATGATGATAAACCTCAATTCAGCATATCCCTGCCGGAACAGCAGGGATATGACGGGAATATTATCTTACTTTTCAGCAATAACAGCAACACCGGGCAGAACCTTGCCTTCGAGATATTCGAGGGATGCACCGCCGCCAGTGGAAATATGGCTGATTTTGTCAGCGAAGCCGAGCTTCTTGACAGCAGCAGCAGAGTCACCGCCGCCTACGATAGTAGTAGCATCTGTTTCAGCCAGAGCCTGTGCTACTGCGATAGTACCCTTTGCCAGAGTCGGGTTTTCAAATACACCCATAGGGCCATTCCATACAACAGTCTTAGCAGACTTGACAGCATCTGCAAAGAGAGCCTGTGTCTTTTCGCCGATGTCCAGACCCATCTTATCAGCCGGAATTTCGCCTGCGGTAACAGTTTCCACAGCAATTTCAGCATCAATCGGGTTCGGGAATTCTGCTGCAACAGCAGTATCTACAGGGAGCAGAATCTTCTTGCCGAGCTGTTCAGCCTTGGCCAGCATTTCTTTACAATAATCAAGCTTTTCATCATCCACCAGAGACTTGCCGATTTCACCGCCCTGTGCCTTGATGAATGTATAAGCCATACCGCCGCCGATAATCAGAGTATCGCATTTTTCAAGCAGATTGGAGATAACATTCAGCTTGTCAGCAACCTTAGCACCGCCGAGGATAGCAACAAACGGGCGAACCGGGTCTTCTACTGCGTTGCCGAGGTACTGGATTTCCTTCTGCATCAGATAGCCGACAGCAGTCTGTTCTACAAACTTGGTGACACCTGCTGTGGAAGCGTGTGCTCTGTGAGCAGAACCGAATGCATCCATCACGAAAATCTGGTTATCTACGAGAGCAGCGAGTTCTTTGGAGAAGTCTTCGCCGTTCTTGGTTTCTTCTGCACCGCGGAATCTTGTATTTTCAAGAACGACAATATCACCGTCGTTCATTTCAGCGACAGCCTTCTTTGCGTTTTCGCCGACAACGGTGTCATCCTTAGCGAATGTTACCTTAGCGGAAACGAGTTCAGCGAGTCTTGCAGCAGCCGGAGCAAGGGAGAATTTATCTTCCGGGCCGTTCTTCGGCTTGCCCAGATGAGAGCAGAGGACAACTTTTGCACCGTTTTCTGTCAGCTTATTGATAGTGGGGAGTGCTGCCTGAATTCTGTTGTCATCAGTGATAACGCCGTCTTTCAGCGGAACGTTGAAATCCACTCTGACAAGAACTTTCTTGCCCTTTACTTCGATATCTTCGACTGTTACTTTGTTCAAACCTGCCATAATTATGACATCCTTTCACATAAATTTGCCGGATTCCGG
>SVNI01000018.1 GCA_015066975.1 Ruminococcus sp.
TGAAGAAATTCTGCTCCGGCTGTTCGAGGAAGAATGTCAGAATCTCGAAACAAACAGTTTTCAGGGGGTCAGCGAAGCTGTCAAGATTCTGACAGTTCTGCTTTCGGTATCGGAAAATCACTATCCGGAACTGTTTGAACGTGCCAAGAATGCGAATTTCGACTGTTACTGCGGTTATGAATGCGAAACAGATTTATTCCGCCGTATCATGAAAGAACTTCCGGATTTCGATGCAGAACGCTGTCTCAGTCTTGCATACGATACCGGTGAAACAGATTATGCCTTGCAGTTTCTGGATATTGTAAAATCAGAATATGTGATAAAAGACGAATCCGACTGCCGGAATCTCATCTGGTGGAATGAACAGCTCGGCAGAACTGCCGATAATGAGCCGATATTAAGAAAACGCATAGAATTTGCGGTAATGAAAAATGTCCCGTGGGAAATCATTTATGCACATCATGAATTAATGGAATTTTTGATAGAACAGAAACGATTTTCAGAGGCATATCAGGAATTTGAAATTCTCTCTGCTATGGATTTATCCGACTGTTATGGCATAAATTTGTTCCGTAGCATTCTGGAAAGCTGTCTTGATTTGATAAATGCCGATATTCCGCAAGCAAGAACCGTCTGGAAATGGGCAAAGCATCATATCAAACGCGAACTGAAAAATAGCAACGGCATGTACGGAATTTTCTATGAAAAACTGATTCCTGCTGCTCAGCTTATGAATCCTCGCTTTGCACGCAAAGTACAGGAACAATATCAGCTTTGGAAAAAAATCAATAAAATTTCATAAATCACTTGACAAATTGCGCCGGATATGCTATAATAATATTGTTGTCGCCGGCGTGATGGAATTGGCAGACGTGACGGACTCAAAATCCGTTGGTAGCGATACCGTGCGGGTTCAAGTCCCGCCGCCGGCACTTGATAAAAATTGCAGGTTTCCGTTCAGGAAATCTGCATTTTTTATATCCGGTTAATGCATATTATGCTGATAGAAATTCTATAGATTCTTGACAAAATCCGAAAGATACAGTATAATCAGAACAGGTGATGTTTTATGAATCAGAATTTGTATTTATTATATCATGCTTATGAAATCAATGGTTATGAAGAAATCAAGATACTCGGCATCTACACCAGTCCGGAAAACGCAGAACAGGCGAAACAGCGTTATCTGCATCTGGAAGGATTCCGAGAGTTTCCGGCGCACTGCTTCTGGATTCAGCGTTATACTCCTGATAAAGATGATGCTTGGACAGAGGGCTTTTTCAGCGAGCCGGAATCTGTCTTGCAGTCATTCCGGAAACTTTCAGCCGAATTGAGTGCTTTCTTAGAACTTCCGGATAACTGGGAAAATCAGGACTATTTTGAACTTCTACAGGAAATAAGCTGGAAACTTTCCGCTTCGGATGATATCGCCGATATTGCAGAGTATCTCGAACTCTTCACGGCAGAAAAAATTCAGAAAGCAAAGCCGGAATATCTCAGGTTTGCACATAAAATCCTGAATCTATAAAAGGAGTTGGAATACATGTCAGAATTAGTTCAGAAATTACGGGAAAATCAGAATCTCACAGATGAAGAATTCAAAGTCATACTCTCCTGCGGAGACTATGACGAGGAACTGAAACAGAATGCAGATGCCGTTCGCCGGATGTATTACGGAAATAAAGTCTATCTTCGAGGATTGATTGAATTCACCAATTATTGTAAAAATAACTGTTATTACTGCGGAATCCGCAGAGATAACAGAAATCTTTCACGCTACCGCCTGACAGAAGAAGAAATTCTGGGGTGCTGTCAGGAGGGCTATGAACTGGGATTCCGGACATTTGTTTTGCAGGGCGGAGAAGACCCTTATTTTACAGATAAAGTAGTCTGTTCGATAGTAGCAGAGATTCATAAAAACTATCCTGACTGTGCAATCACACTTTCTATCGGGGAAAAGAGTTATGAAAGTTATCTTGCCTATTTTCAGGCAGGAGCGGAACGCTATCTTTTAAGGCATGAAACGGCAAATCCGGAACATTACGGAAAACTGCACCCCTCAGAAATGAGCTGTGAAAACCGCCAGAGATGCTTATTCGATTTGAAGAAAATCGGCTATCAGGTGGGAGCAGGCATCATGGTAGGGAGTCCGCATCAGACGCTTGATAATATTATTGAAGATTTGCGGTTCTTACAGAAGTTACAGCCACAGATGATAGGTATAGGGCCTTTTCTGTCGCATCAGGACACACCATTCAGGGATGAACAGAACGGAACATTAGAAGTAACGCTCAGACTATTATCAATTTTAAGACTGCTGTTTCCTAAAGTATTGCTTCCGGCGACAACAGCTCTCGGAACGGTTCATCCGCTGGGACGGGAAAAGGGATTGCAGGCCGGAGCTAATGTTATTATGCCGAATCTTTCTCCGACAAGTGTCAGAAAGAAATATATGCTTTATGATAATAAAATCTGCACGGGGGATGAATCGGCACAATGCCGACAATGTACAGAACTGCGAGTATCCGGAATCGGTTACGAGGTTGTGACTGACAGGGGAGATGCAAAAGATTTTGCAAAATAATTCACAAAAATTTAAAAAACACTTGAAAAAAATTAAAAACTATGCTATAATAGGACTATCAAAATTTATTTTTAAGGGGAAATTGTTATGTGTATGAAAAAAATAATTGCAGGTATCTGTTCGCTGGTGATGCTCGCCACAGGCAGTATGCTGAATCTGTCGGCATCCGCAGCACCAAGCGGCAAAGACAGAAATCAGAATCAGGAAACGGCAGAAACCACACTTCCGGAAAATTTCGCCGGATATATGGGCGATTTGGATAAGGATGTTTCTGTTGGTGTAACGGATGTCATCATGATGCAGAAATATCTGCTCGGTGTTCAGAAGCTGGATGCCGAACAGTTCTGGTTTGCAGATATGAATTTTGATGCTGCTGTTAATATCTATGATTTCATTCTGCTGAAACGTGCGGTATTGTCCGGCGAATGGACTCCGGTCGAGTACGAACAGGAAACGACTGAAGAATCCACAGAGGAAACAACGGAAGAAACACAGGAAACCTCCGAAGAAGTTCCGGAAACTACTGAACCCGAAGAAAATTCCGACTTTATCGAAGCGCCTATCAAGCAGGTGCTTCATAATCTGCCGTCACAGGGAACAGGCAATGTCGTGATTTTCTATATTGATTTCCCTGACCAGCAATACAGCTATTCGCCCACAGCAGAACAGCTCAATCAGATTGCATTTGGCGAAGAAGATGAATCCAATCCGAATTATCCGTTCGAGAGCATGAAAGCGTTCTATGAGCGTTCTTCTAAGGGCACAATGCATCTTGCCGGACAGGCTTTCCGCTACACGGCGAAAAATAATATGAGCTATTATGCACAGAATAAAGATGCACTTGCTAAGGAATGCTACGAAGCCTTTGACAGTGAAGTAGATTTCAGTCAGTTCGACGGCGACGGCGACGGTGATATTGATGTAACGCTGCTGACTGTTCCGACTATTGAGGGCGGAGACGAATGGGCAAGCGATTGGTGGCCTTGTGCCGGTGCTTCCGGTTATAGCCGTACAGTTGCGGACGGTATGAAAATGGGTCATCTGATTACAGGCAATGCGCAGGTAATTTCTGAAACGAATTACAGCAATTTCACATCCAGCTATCAGCATGAAATGGGTCACTGCATGGGACTGCCAGACTATTACTTATATAACAGCGATGACGGCGAAGGCTTCCACGGTATCACCAATACCGCCGGAGTCGAACTCATGGATATGGATGCTTCTACCGATTTCGGATGCTTCTCGAAGCTGATGCTTGGCTGGTACAGACAGAATCAGATTCTTTCTTATGATACCGAAAAGGGCGGAGCACAGACATTCACGCTCAATAACGCACAGAGAGATGAAGGCAACTGCCTGATTCTGCCTTACGGTGATTTGAACTATAACGGCGAATATCTGATTATTGAATACATGACAAACGAAAGAAATAACAGCAATGCGGTTTACACGCCGTGGATTACTGCCGGAAACGGAATCCGTGCTTATCATGTCAAGGCGGATATTTATGACAATGGCTGGTGGACATTCCTGAAATATGAAAACGGTTCGGAATTTACCAACGGTGATGATGACGGAATCCGGCTGATTCGACTCGTCAATGATGCCGAGGGCGGTGATGTATTTACCACAGGTCAGACGCTTGACGGCAGTATTTCCGGCTGGCACTGGTATGCATCCGATGAAAGCGAATCCGTTGAAACAGGCTACTCTGTCACAATCGGCGAACTGAAAGACGGTCAGTATACTGTTACAGTCAACAAGAATTAATTAATTCTTTTCTTTATCTATTATAACAAGAACCTCAGCCGTTTTATTTGTGGCTGAGGTTCTTTTTCTTTAACATTTCTATTGTAATTTCAAGAAATTGAATATCATCATCTGTCAAGCCTGTAATATCCAGATTTTGTGTTTCTGGTTTGCAGCCAAGCAGATAATCTGTTGATACATGGAAAGCCTTTGCAAGTTTTATCAGGATTTCCGGTGATGGATTGCGTTCATACAGCTCATAGTTACTGATAGCGGCTTTGGATACCCATATTTTATCGGCGAGCTGTTGTTGAGTGAAGCCAGCTTTTTTGCGGAGTGCTCTCAATCTTTTTCCAAATTCGTTCATGATAAATCTCCCATGTTTTTCATTTCATTATATCATAATTAAATTTTACGATTGTGAATATTTGAATATTAATTGTTGACTTTTTGCCTGTTATTTGATATGATATTGTATAGGAGATGAATTTATGAAAAAAATAGAAATTTATCTGACCAGTGAAGATTTTTTTACGCTGGAGCAGATGAAAGCAGAAGTTGCTAAGCATGAAAGAATCTATGCAGAAATGAAACTTGAGGAATATGCGGAAATTCTGTTGCACAGAGCACTGAATTTGGAAGAAAAAATGCTGTGCTCTTATAAGAAAAATCCCCTGTGATTCAAAATCACGGGGATTTTTCTTATATATTGAGGGTGGAGAAGTTAGGGAGATATCAGGTTTGTTCAGACAGGTAGATACTTGCGCGGGACTGAATCATATCAGCCGCTGCCTGTGAGGTCTGGTCACCGGAGAAATACTTCTGTGCTTCTTCAGAAACAATATTATAAATCTGTTCGTTATAATAGAACGTTTCTTTGATATTTTCGATATAAGATTTAATGCCGTCAATATCTGCCTGTGTCGGCAGCGGCATTTCTACTTCTTCGTCGCCTCTGTAGATAGTGAAAGGAATTTCGACTTCGTTTCCGTCTTCGTCTGTGTAGGTATCGGGTTTCAGAGCATTAGCAGCCATTTTGTCGAATGCTTCCTTGCGAACGGGGAGCGTCCATTCAACGGATTCCTGTGCATCTTCGGAGAGCATTTGCTGACAGAATTCCCAAACCTGGTCTTTGAAAGCAGAATTTGAAGAAGCAGAAATGGTGTATTCTGGCATGAATTTTCCGCCGTTGCTTCCTTCCATTCCGGTAGGATAGCCGACAAGCGTCACATCCGTATCGCCGAAATATTGTGCTCTTTCCTGTAAATAGCTTTTGATGTCACTGATATAGGTACCATGAAACAGAGTTTTATCATTGATATACTGATAGCTTTCTTCTGCCCAGTATTTTTCCCATTCTTCCTGCTGCCAGTCTTGTCGGCCGTCTTCCTCATCCGTCGGATAGGAATTGCATAATTCCAGAAGTTTGACGAATTCCGGAGAATTGAAAGTACATGCACCAGTATTGACATCAATGAAATTATTCAGGAATG
Source organism: Ruminococcus sp. (assembly GCA_015066975.1). Lineage (GTDB taxonomy): Bacteria > Bacillota > Clostridia > Oscillospirales > Ruminococcaceae > UBA3855. The sequence continues at coordinate 5,830 of SVNI01000018.1, forward strand.
TTGTTCCAAGTTCAGAAAGTGCAGAATCTTTGGTCATTTCGGAGAAAGCTTCCATGCCTTCCGGAAGATTGGTAATCAGGTCAGAGAATTCCTGTAAGGAAAGGCCGTTCTTTCCGTTGACTTTATCAGTTTTTGCCTCCAGTGTACCTACATTGCAGGAGAAGCCGATTCTGTAGAGTTTTCCGCCGTATCTGAGTGAGTCAAAGAAGTTCATAAAATATTCATCCGGATTGAGCTGGCTGACATAATCACTGAAATCCATCAGCAGGCCTTTATTGGCATAGCGTTCATAAGGCATATGGGACATGCAGATGATGTCTGCCATGATGCCGGAAGTCATATCGTTCTCGAATTGTTTTAATCCTGCTTCGTAGTCGTCATCAGTATTGTATTTTTCATAGTTCATCACGCCGATTCTGTAATCGGTATGAGTTCTGTTGAAGCTGTTGATAGCTCTGCCGAGTTCAGGCGGCATATAGAGGGTAGCAAGGCTGATGAGCTGGACATTCTCGAATTCTTTTGGGTCGCGTTCTTGCAGAATCCAGAGCTCGGAGCTTGCGCTGTTGCTTGTATAGTGCATATCTGTCAGAATAAAGCGTCCGTCTTCGAGTTGAATCACCTGTCCGACGGAGTCACCCATGAAGTCGGAGTTCACCCAGTTGATAACTTCTTCACAAGTGCCAGTTTCCAAGTTGATGCCGTAAGCGGCAGTGGAATCGCTGACAAACAGGTCATAATCTTTTTTTCCGGAAAAGGAATTGCTGAACCACTGGGGCATACCATCAACTTTGATTTCATCCAGTGTATTGGTTTCGGTATTCAGGAAGCCGAAGCAGTTATTCCAGTTATCATCCTGATAGTTCAGGATAATTTTTCCCTCACTGTTGATGAACATTTGCTGAACGTACTGAATATCGCCGTTGACTTCTCCTTTTTTGTTGAAATCCTTGTCATAAATATAGATTTTCATGGAGAAATTCTGTGTGGTATAATCGTTTTCCTGTACAGCGGCATAGAAATTGCCTTCTTTATCCTGAATAAGCTGTGTGAAATAGGTATCCTCGCCGAATACGTCTTTCAGGTCTTTGGTTTCCAGCAGATGGAAATCAGAGTCATAGATTTCCATTGTGAATCCCAAATCCTGATAGGGTTCGTCTTCGTTCTTCTCGTCATAAATGGACGAATGATAGATAAAAACAGGCTGATTTTCGGCATTGACAAAGCTTGTCGTGATATAGTAATCTGTATTTTTTTCAAGTGTTTTGGGATATTCCAGTTCAGCTTCAGAGATAGCTCCACTTTCGATATTATAGAGATATAATTTCTGACCGCCATCTTCTTTGTAGCCGGAAATCAGTAAATTTTTATTAAGTTCGGTCATAGAGCTGAAATATGTCATGTCCGGAATATCGATTTTTTCAGATGCATAGGAATGGTCGAGAGAAATATTCAGAGCCTGTGCGCTTTTGCTGGAGCTGGTATTGTTTCCGGAAGAATTTCCGGTATTTTCGCCTTCGCCGGAATTGTTTTTACTGCATCCGGTGACGGCCGTCAGCATCAGCAGGGCGGACAGAAATGCAGTGATTCGTTTATGAAATGTTTTCCCTTTGTTCTTCATCATGATAGTAACCTCCCGTAAAACAGATATGAAATAATTATATGTACTATTCGATTTAATACAGTTATCAGTATAGCACATAAAAAAACGTTTGTCAATAAATATTACAGATTTGTTATGTTTCTTAATCAAGTCTTAAACATTTATCTGTTAATAAGACAAATCAGAAGCGTAAAATATGACACTTTTCCATAAAAAAATTTAAATTTGGCAGAGTGAATAAATTCTGAGTATAATATTTGGAAAATATTACAAAAATATTTGATTAACAAATTTAATTTATTAAATAGCTTGACAAACTATCCAGAATTATATATAATAAAAACAATTAGTATTTTTGTTTAGTAAAGCTTTTAGCCAATTTTAATGAAAAGGGGAACAGCTATGAAAAAAATAAAAGCATTGTTAGCCGCTGTCATGATGCTTGCCGCACTGCCGGCAGGACAGAGCATCGCGCCTGTCACTGCATCCGCTGCGAGTGAAAATCTCAACGGCTATTATGTGATTCGTAATGTCAACAGCGGAATTTATCTGAGTCAGTCCGAAACATCAACTAATGTTGTACAGAGCAGTCCGAAAACATTAAGTGATTTCAATTTCTGGAAGCTGGAAGTGAATGCAGACGGCTATTATCAGATTCTGTCACCTGCCGGAAAAGCTCTCAGCCTTGAAAGCTCCGGCAATAATATCAGTGTGGATACCGCTAAATCTGCGGATAATCAACTGTTTAATCTCTCTGCCAATGTGGACGGAAGTTTTAAACTGGTTATCAAATCTACCGGAAATGCTGTCGAAGTCATCAATGCAGAAACCACTGACGGCGCAAATGTTCAGCAGTGGGAAATTAACGGCGCAAACTGTCAGGATTGGGAACTGATTCCGATTTCTTATGTGGATACTTCTGCAACAGAAACAAAAGTTACAGTTACAGGAGATGACTTTACTGCCGGTGACCTCAATGATGACGGTATTGTCAATATCTATGACCTGATTCTTGCCAAGAAATTACTGATTTCCGGAAACGGTACGGAACATCAGCAACATGCCGCAAACGTAACCGGTTCAGGTGCATTTTCCACTGCTGATATTGTCAGCCTGACAAAATATCTCCATGGAAATGGAATTCTTATCAAGCCGGCTGTCGATTCTGAAAGACGCTATGCCGCTGTTGACGGAGAATTTACAGACGCTTATGTCGAAAATACAAATGCAGGCTATACAGAAGAAGCCTATCTGAATCTCTATAATGAAGCCGGAACAAGCGCATCTTGGAATGTTTCTGCATCTTCCGCAGGTGTTTATGCCCTGACTGTCCGCTATGCAAACGGCGGTACTTCTGACCGAACTGTGCAGGTGACTCTGAATAATCAGATAGTTTACTGGACACTGGAAGGCAAGACCACAGGCGCATGGACAACTTGGGAAGAAGAAACCATTTATATTCCGCTTTCCGCAGGTGTAAGTTCTCTGACATTCACATCCATGACAGCTGACGGTGCAGCCAATATCGACTATATTTCTCTGAAAAATACCACCCAGAGCGAAAGCCCCTCCCAGCCGATTTCTCCTGTCAAAGGTACACCTATGAACGTGAATGAAAACAATCAGAAGGGTGTCGGTGTTCAGATGGAATATCTGAACAGAGGTGTTTCCGCTGCCTATACCGGAACGGGTATGCTCGTAAGCTGGAGAATTCTCGCAACGGATAATGATGCGACTTACTTCAAACTCTACAAGAATGGCGAATTTGTTGCTCAGATTAATGCCGGTGAAGCTACTAACTATTTTATCGAAGGCGGTACTCCGACAGACCTCTATACAGTAGATACTTTTGTCGGCACAACAATGACCGAATTCGCAAACGTGGCAACTATTTTCGGAACAAAGAATTCCGGACAGTCCGGTGCATATTTCGACATCAATACACAGAAACCCGCTGACCAGACCATGCCTGATGGTACAACCTGCACTTATACAGAAAATGACTGCTCTGTCGGTGATATTGATGGTGATGGTCAGTATGAAATCTTTGTGAAGTGGGACCCGTCCAATTCTCAGGATAACTCCAAGGACGGCTATACCGGTACAACCTTCTTTGATTGCTATCGTCTTGACGGGACTCTGGTATGGCGTATTGACCTCGGAATCAATATCCGTTCCGGTGCACATTATACGCAGTTCTTAGTTTATGACTTCGACGGCGACGGCAAGTGCGAATTAATCTGCAAGACGGCTGACGGTACAAAGGACGGTCAGGGCAACTATATCGGCGATAGTTCTAAAGATTATCGCTCAACGGCAGGACGCATCCTGACAGGCCCTGAATATATCACTCTCTTTGACGGCGCAACCGGCAAGGCTCTCGATACACAGAATTATGACCCTGCAAGAGGTACTGTTGCTGACTGGGGCGACAGCTACGGCAACCGTGTAGACAGATTTACTGCTTGTGTGGCATATCTCGATGGCGAACATCCAAGTGCTTGCTTCGGACGTGGTTACTATACACGTTCTGTAGTCGCCGCATGGGATGTCAGCAACGGAAAGCTTGTCAAACGCTGGACTTATGATACAGGCTATAATGCAAGTACTGCCGGCTATGGTGATGGCAATCATCACATTCTTGGTGCAGATGTTGACGGCGATGGCAAACAGGAAGTTGTAGTCGGCTCTGCTGTTGTGGATGATAACGGCAAGCTTCTCTACACAACCAGCAACGCACACGGTGATGCTATTCATATTGGTGATTTTGTACCCTCAAATCCGGGTCTTGAAATTTTCCAGTGTCTGGAAGATGAAACACATCCTAACGGAAAAACTATCAATTATGGTGTAGAACTCCGTGATGCGAAAACCGGAAAGGCTCTGTTCCGTGAAACTGCCGGAGGCGATACCGGCCGTGCGATTGCAGATAATCTCGTTGCAGGCAATGACGGTGCAGAAATGTGCGGTTCTCACAATGGTATTCTGTATGACTGCACAACCGGTCAGCAGATGACAGATGCTTCCGGCAACGGCATGACATTTGCAAGCATCACAAAATGGGGTCAAAACTCTTTGGTTTACTGGACAGATGTGCTGGAAAGAGCCGTTCTTGACAGAACTATGGCTGACCAGTACGGCAAGGGCAGAGTTTTCACCGGTGATGGTGTAACCTATAACAATGCATCCAAGTCTAACGCCTGCCTGACATGCGACCTGATGGGCGACTGGAGAGAAGAAATGATTTTCCGCAAGTCTGACGGCGGTCTGAGAGTATTCACAACCACTTTCACAAGCGAGTATCCGATTTACAGCCTGATGCACAATCCGCAGTATCGAGTACAGGTAGCGGCACAGAATAACGGCTACAATCAGCCTCCGCATACAGATTACTTCCTTGGAACGGGTTATGAACTTCCGACTGCTCCTACAATTTATAACTATAAAGCTGAATAATCCCTGAAATACAGGAAATTCCCTGCTTGTGCAGACCGCACGGGCAGGGAATTTTTTATGTAAAAATTACAGTTGGGATAATTTTTCACTTGATTTGTGCATAAATCATAACAAAAAGGATATTTCTACTCTCTGGATTATGCATTATCTAAAAAATAAGAAAATTATGAAAAAACTATTGACAAATTATGAATAATATGATATACTGATTGTAATGAAATGAAGCGAGCGAAAATGATAAAATTACGGAAATAAACTACTTTTAAAGTTATGAAAAGAAAAAACAGAACTATTTTCTATCAGCAATTTATATTTTTAAATACAGATAGTATAAATACGCTGCTGTTTAAACTATATGAATAAAATATGAATAATCTGTTAAAAATATACTAAAAGGAGAATTGCTATGAAAAAGAGAAACAAATATTATAAGACAAATACTTCTCACTATGCAAAATGCCGGACTTTAATACTCAGGTTCAAGAATATGCACAGAATCCGTTTCTTCCTAACTAGTGTGATTCTGTTCTCGAACTGCTATTTTCATGTCATCACTCTGCCGATTCTGTATTATGGGGATTATGAAAGAATTTTTGCATTGTTATGGGGCAGTTTTGCATTCCTGATTAATCTTGTTATCTTCCTGACAGCATTCTTTGCCGAAGCAAAACGGCTGAAACTGGTCATCATGCTCTTGATTCTGATACTGGTTTCTTCTGTGATAGGCTTTCTGCATCTGTATGCCGGAATCGCTCTGGGACTGCTGTTTCTGTCACAGCTTCCGGAATGTATGAAAATGCGTTGGTTGGAGCGTCAGCAGGGTTATCCGTATTTCAATGAACGCTATCAACAGCAGATAGACCTGAAACGGATGACTTCAGAGTTCATGGATAATTCTGATGATTCTGAAAAGCAGATGCCAAAACCGAAATTTCGTTATGATGATATTGTTGTCTTTTCTATGCCAAAAGAGAAAAATAAATAAAATTCTGCCAAAATACCGCCTCTGCACGAGCGGTATTTTTTATCAGAAATCTGGTATCTACTTGACGGATGTGACAAATTATGCTATACTTAACATAACAGAATTATCAAGAAAGTGAAGTGAGAATAGAATGTTTGCAATTACCAACAGTGTAGGCATGTTCGGAATGAATGCTTTTCCTGTCACAGTAGAAGCGGAAGTGTTCAAAGGGCATCCGCAGTTCGATTTGAGTGGTCTTCCGGATACCGGAATCAAGGAAAGCCGTGACAGAGTACGGAGTGCAGCTTCTTCTGTAGGAATCCAGTTTCCAAAAGGAAGAATTCTGATTAATCTTGCTCCGGCTGATGTCAAGAAGACGGGTTCTTCTTTTGATTTGGCAATTTTTATCGCCCTGATGCAGGCAATGGATATTCTGCCTCTGCGAATGCCGGAACGCATGTTTGTCGGCGAACTGGGTCTGCACGGAACAGTCCGCGGCGTGCGCGGTGTCATGAGCATGGCCATGCTCGCCAGAAAAAATGGTTGTAAAGAAATCTACGTTCCGAAGGAAAATGCACGGGAAGCTGCTTTTATTGATGGAATTGAAACTTATGGCGTTGCAACTGTGGAAGAACTCATGCTGCATCTGGTGGAACAGGAACGGCTCATTCCAGAGCCTCATTATGAACCGCAGGCAAGTCGAAATCTTTCGGAAGTACTGGATTTCTGCGACGTGCGCGGACAGTTCAAGGCAAGGAGCGGTATGGAACTTGCAGCCGCCGGGGGACATAATATTCTGCTTGTCGGTACACCTGGAAGCGGTAAAAGTATGCTGGCCAATCGTCTGCCGACAATTCTGCCGAAAATGACAAAAGAAGAAATCCTGGAAACTTCCAATGTCTATTCTGTTGCCGGACTGCTGACAACGGAACAGCCGCTGATTACAGAACGGCCGTTCCGTTCGCCGCATCATACAATTTCAGCAGCAGGTCTGGCAGGCGGCGGAACTATTCCGACACCAGGTGAAATTTCACTGGCACATAACGGAGTTCTGTTTCTGGATGAGCTGGCAGAATTTAACAGAGCGACGCTTGAAATTCTGCGTCAGCCTCTGGAAACGAGAAAAGTCACGATTTCCCGTGTTTCCGGTTCGGCAGAGTATCCATGCAGTTTCATGCTGGCGGCAGCAATGAATCCTTGTCCGTGCGGATATTACGGCTCTCCTCTGAAAAAATGCACTTGTACTCCAAAGCAGATTCATAATTATATTTCTCGCATTTCAGGTCCTATGCTGGACAGATTCGATATGCATATTGATGTTGACCCGATTCCATATGAAGAACTCTCTGCAAAAGAAAAGCCGGAAAGTTCTGCTGTAATTCGTCAGCGTGTCGAAGCAGCAAGAAACAGACAGGAAAAGCGTTATGCTGGTCTGGGATTCTACAACAATGCTATGATTCCAGACAGTATGCTGGATGAATTCTGTCAGATGGATGACGAAGCCGAAAAAATGTTTGGCAAGATGTATCAGTATTATCACATGAGTGCGCGTACAGGGATAAGAGTACGGAAAGTTGCGCGTTCTGCGGCAGATTTGCACGGCAATGAAAAAATCAGATGCGAAGATATTTCCATGGCGGTGCAGTTCAGAGGATTCGACAGCAAGTATTTGAGATAATAAAAACAGAAAGAAAAGAGAGAACAGCATTCATGAGAAAAATTTTAAATACGATACAGAGCTATTTCAAGGCTTCTGATAATGGACTGGTGACGGCATGTGTGTGTTGTTCTGTGATAAGCTGTATCATGCTGTACAGCATTGCACAGAATGAACTGCTTGACCGATGCGATTTCAGCACCTTCCGGACACAAGCGGCGGCAAGCGGTCTGGGCATTCTGATGATTATAATTCTAAGTGTGATAGACTATAATAAAATTATTCGTCTGTGGTGGCTGTATGCGCCGACAGCACTCGTGCTGGTCGGACTCACGTTTACTAGTTTAGGATATCGGCGCGGTGGGGCAGATGACCAAGCCTGGATTGCTATCGGGAATTTTTATCTTCAGCCGTCGGAACTCCTCAAACTGGCTTTTATTTTGACATTTTCATTTCATCTTGCCAAAGTGGAAGAAAATATGAATCAGATTGGAAATATGCTGTTATTATGTCTTCATGCGGCAATTCCGATAGGACTGGTTGCCAAACAGGGTGACTATGGCACGGCGATTGTTTTTGTGATTATTTTTCTGGCAGAGATTCTCAGCGCACAGATTGCACTCAGATATATTCTGGCGGCAGCGGCGGCGATTCCGCTTTCGGGGCTGGTAGCATGGCATTTTCTGCTTTCAGATATGCATAAAAACAGAATTTTGGTAATTCTGCATCCCGGAACAGACCCCGAAAACTTGGAATATCAGCAGGATTTGGGCATTGCGGCACTGGCAAACGGAAAAATTTTCGGAGTTGGTCTGCAAAGTGAAAACGGTTATGTCCGTGTTCCGGAGATGCATAATGACTTTATCTATGCCTATCTGGGGCAGGCATGGGGACTGGTTGGTTCGCTTCTGGTGCTGTTTCTGCTGACATATATCTGTATTAAGGTTTTGACTGACAGTTTACATGCAAAGAATTATCAGGGAAAATTTATCTGTATCGGAACATTTGGCATGATATTTTCGCATTGTTTCATGAATCTGGGCATGGTGCTGAAAGTAATGCCGGTTATCGGCATTCCGCTGCCGTTTCTGAGTGCCGGCGGTACGGCGGTTGTGTGTATGTACACGGCAGTCGGGATTGTCAACAGTACAAGATGTCACAACATCCGCAAATACCGCATGTTTTATGAAGCCGAACCTGAACGCTAAGGAGTGAACGCATGAAAAAAAAGCATATCTCTGTTTTATTGATACTTCTCGTACTTCTGATGATTATGATTTTTTATCTGTCTTCACAGCCGGCGGATGAAAGTACTTTGACAAGCGGAAAATTCTGTCATTTTGCAGCAAGAATGCTGTTCCGGAATTTTCAGTCTTATGAAGCCGAAATTCAAAAGACAATTATCGACGGTCTGACACATATTGTACGGAAAGCGGCGCATTTTACAGAATATGCCGTGATGGGCTTTCTCTGGTATCTGCTTTTGCGAAAAAGACGAAATAATATAATTCTTTCCATCAGCGCAACAGCTTTTTATGCGGCAAGTGATGAACTGCATCAGCGGTTTGTCGTGGGACGTTCCGGACAGATTTCAGATGTGATTCTGGATGCCTGCGGAGGCTGTTTCGGAGTGATAATGGCCTTTATTCTGCTTTGCATCGTCTGCTGCTGTACTGACAGGAATGTTCTGGAATGGGGAACTTGGAAGAAATAGAATATCCGGCAGAGGGTTTGCTCTGCCGGATTGTTTTTCTTACTGCTTGTTTTCGTTCCATACATTCCGGAATGTTTCAAAGAATTCCTTGAAGTTTTCTGCTTCCGGATTTTCTTTCAGATACAGGAATACCAGAGAACGCTTTTCATCAAAATTGGAAATATCCAGTTTCTGCACACGGTCTCCCATGCCCTGCATACTGGTTTCATAAGCGAACTGAATGCCGATTCCGGCAGCAGTCAGCTCACGGAGCGATACAGATGTGCCTGCTGTCATAATGCGGTGGAATTCATCTTTCATGAGGTTATGCTGTTCTAAAATTTCATCCAGGACAGCACAGTCAGCAGAGCCGTTTTCGCTGATAAGAAGACGTTCCGGCAGAAGCTGAGAAATGGCTTCCAGTGCTTTTTCATGATTTTTTGCTGCATAACAGCAGAATGCAGTTTCGACAGCGGGTTCATGTGCGAACTGTGTGTTTTCATTGGCACTGTCAGCAAGCATAAAATCGAGCTGACCGTTTTCCAGCATGGTGAGTAATTCGGCTGTTTTCTTGACATACAGACTGACTTCCGGTGCATTTTCCCGTTTCAGAATCTGTGCCAGAACCTTGGCGGCGGCGGTTTCGCCGAATTCTTCAGGATAGCCGAAACGCAATGCCTGACGTGCATCACCCATACGCTGCAAATCAGCAACGATTTTAGCACTCATTTTGGTCATTGCTTCTGCCTGACGACGCAAGTATTCACCTTCTGGGGTCAAACGGAGGGTTTTTCCCTCATAGCTGAATAATTTGCACTGATATCTTCTTTGCAGGTACTTGATATGTTGTGTGACAGAAGGCTGGGTGATGTCCAGCAGTTTTGCGGTCTTGGTGTAGCTCTTGGTTTCACAGAGCTGTAAAAAAGTAGCAATTCTAAAGTCTAACATAGTAAATTTCTCCTTCTATTATAATATTTGATTGGGATTTATATAATTATTTTACACAATTTTTTATGATTTGTCAAGTATTTTATCATATTATATATAAAAAATTTAAATTTCAGACACATTTTTCTGCAAATTTCATACACTAAAGTATGTGTTTACATCACTGATGAAAGGATATGTGAGATTATGTGCGGTATTGCTGGTATGATTGATTGGAAACAGGATTTACATCAGCAGGAAAAAACAGCTCAGCAGATGCAGACAGTGCTCCATCGCAGAGGACCTGACCAGAATGGAATGTATTTGTCAGAACATGCAGTGCTGGTGCATACCCGTCTTTCTGTCATTGACCCCGAACACGGCCGTCAGCCAATGCAGTTTACAGACGGTCGGGAAATTTATACTATTGTATATAACGGCGAACTCTACAACACACAGGAAATCAGGAAAAATCTCGAAAAGCAAGGCTATTGTTTTGAAACGCATGCAGATACAGAAGCCGTTCTGAAAGCATATATCTGTTATGGTGCAGAATGTGTCAGATTATTCAACGGCATTTTTGCCTTTGCTGTCTGGGAGGAGAAGAAACAGAGATTATTTCTGGCAAGAGACAGAATCGGCGTGAAACCGTTATTCTATTATCAGACAGATTCCGGTCTGATTTTTGCTTCGGAAATGAAAGCTATTCTGGCACATCCGGATGTGCCCCATGAAATTGACAGAAATGGCATCAGCCAGATTCTGCTGTTCGGCCCGGGAAGAACACCCGGATGCGGTGTATTCCGAGGAATGAAAGAGCTTCTTCCGGCAAATTCGGCTTTCTTTACTAAAGAAGATAACATGCAGATTTTCCAATACTGGAAGCTCGAAGCTCGCGAACATACCGAAAATTTCGCCCAGACTGCCGAACATGTCAGATTTCTGCTGACAGATGCCATTAAACGACAGCTTGTCTCCGATGTCCCAATTGGAACATTTTTATCAGGTGGTCTGGATTCCAGTTTGATTTCTTCTGTTGCGGCAAGAGAATTCGGCAAAGAAGGAAAAATCCTGCATACATTCTCAGTAGATTACAGAGATAATGACAAATATTTCCAGAAAAGTAAATTCCAGCCGAACAGCGACCCCGATTTCATCCGCAGAATGCAGGATTATTTACACGCAAAGCATCACTGGACTGTGATTGATACTCCACAGCTTGCTTCTGCACTGTATGATGCTGTAAAAGCTCGTGACCTGCCCGGTATGGCGGATGTGGATGCTTCGTTACTGCTATTCTGCAAGGAAATCAAAGAACATGTCACAGTCGCGCTGTCCGGTGAATGCGCAGATGAACTGTTCGGCGGTTATCCGTGGTATCGTGACCCGGAAATCAGAGCCGTGTATGGCTTTCCATGGTCGCAGAGCACAGCTTACAGAATGCAGTTTGCAAACCCTGAAATCGCCGATATTCTGAAACAAAGAAATGATATTGATAACGAATATCAGGCGACACTCACAAGGACTTCTCTGCTTGGCAGTGATTCCGATACCGAAAAACGCATGAAGGAAATGATGCGCCTGAATCTTGACTGGTTCATGCAGACACTTCTTGACAGAAAAGACCGCATGAGCATGTGGAATGCACTGGAAGTCCGTGTGCCGTTCTGTGATTATCGGATAGCACAGTATTTATATAATATTCCATGGGATTTCAAGGAATATAAAGGCTATGAAAAAGGCTTGCTTCGTGAAGCTATGAAAGACTATCTTCCTGATGAAATTCTCTGGCGCAAAAAAAGCCCTTATCCCAAAACGCACAATCCGAATTATCTCACGGCAGTCATCAGACTGCTGGAAGACAGAATTTCTGTTCCGGATGCGCCGATTCTGCAAATCATCCGGAAGGAAGCTCTTGAACAGCTTATGTATGGAAACGATAATGTTCAGTTTTATGGTCAGCTCATGACAAAACCGCAGACGATAGCCTATTTTCTCCAACTGGATTACTGGCTGGAAATGTATCATGTAAAAATCTGCCTGTAAGTACACTCCCCTGAAAGAATTATTCTTTCAGGGGACGGCTTTTCCTGTCATAATAGAATACTAAATTTTCAATGTTCTGTTTTAATGAATTGAAATCTTTGCTGATGAACAAAGTCCAGAAATCATAAGTCGTATAAAAAGGCGAATCTTCCTGACTGGTATGAAACGGCAGAATATCCCATAATTCAGCGATTTTCTGCGCAAATTCCATAAACGGCATTTGCAGATAGAATTCTTTCAGGGTCAGAATCAGATGTTTCTGCAAACTTTCCTGATGCATTGTCTGATAATTGAAATTTCGGCGCAGATAAGCCATTGCATCCAGAATTGAAAGGCATTCCATTTCGAGCAAATCATAATCTATTTCTGGATGTTCCAGAAATAATTGATTTAATCGTTCTTCAAAAATTTGTCTGGTATCAAAGCCGGAATCCGAAAGGAGTGCATAAGCAAGTAGTTCTTCCTTCATGTGCGGTATATCCTTTGTTATTTTTCAGAGGGATTAATCTCTAAAAATTGTTGTTTTTCCAAAGTATTTATCATAATGTTCAGTAACATCAATTCCTATTTCTTGAATTTTATAGTAAAGTTTCACTGCGGATGCAATATCTTCTTCTGTATAGCCGTCTGCCTTTAATTTTTCTCTGAATTCTTTTTCGGACATTAACATTTTTTTGGATTTATCAGGATAAAGCCTTTCCTGTGGGAGCAGAGGAGTAATATCTTCATTGTGTTCTTTCCGGATTCTCAAATCAGTGACATAATCGGTAATATCCTGAATTCTGACAATCCAGTCAGAAATGAATTTTCTGACTGCATCGCCCCGGATGCCTATCTGAATCGAACGGTATTCCAGCGGATTGCCGTGAATATCCCGTTCAGGGTCGAACTGTACCCGAATATTAGAAGTCAGAATCTGTTTTTGCCATTCTGGACGGGAAACGCCCATTTCTTCGGAATAACTGGAAACAACGGCATTCTGAACCAGATAATCAAAAGCCTCTCTTTTGATGTCGATTGCAAGAATTCGTTCCTGATTTTCCTTTGTTGCCCAGCCGGAACGATACATTGCCCATAGAAAAGAAGGCTTAATCCAAGTCATTCTTGTGAGTTTGAACCGGCTTCCGAACGTGCCGAGCCGGACGGCTTCTTCAGCGATGGCCGGGCAGTATGCCTGATAGACTCTGACAGTATCATCATCATAAACGGCTCTGATAGCTTTATATTTCATAATTTACACCGAGGGGTCATCAATGAAGATAACATCTTTCAGAAGCTCTTTTTTCAGCAGAATTAAATCATAGATATTCACTTTTCCGTCCTGATTCAAATCTGCCTGATTGTAGAAAGCTGTACTGGTGAGGAAAGCTTTTCCAAGCAGATATTTCTGCAATAAGATGATATCCTGTAAATTTACAGTATTATCCAAATTGACATCACCAGGAACGACTTCCGGAACTATCGGAACGATGTCAGTTTCAGATTCTGTAATTTCTTCTGTTTCTGTAGGTGTTTCAGACTGACTGTTGATGTATTCTGTCAATTTGCCGTACCAGTACTGACCCATTTTTTCATAGCCTGTCGCACTGGGGTGAACGCCGTCCAATAAATCAGCTTTTGTCAGGACGGAATTAATATCTGCCTGAGCGATAGGCTTGCCTTCTGCCTGTTTTCTGGAAACGATTTCACGAATCTGAGCGTTATAGTCATCAACGGCCTTGTCCATTTCCTCAACAGTATAGGCATCTGTATAGTTTGTGACATCTGCATCCATATAGGGGATTGTCGATACATACAGAAGACCACCTTCGGGAATGTAAGTCAGAATCGTATTAACCAGTAATTCTAATCTTTCATCCATGCCGTCAAGGGCACTGGAAAGAATATCATTTGTACCAATCTGAAGCATGACAACATCCGCCGGATACTCCTGCATGAGCCAGTCAGAGAAGTTATAGATTCCGGAACGCTGATTCGGAATATCAGCGATAGCATAGCCGGAATAGCCAGCATGATTCATATCACTGCCGTTTTCGATGTCCCAGACGGTGCTGTCAAGGCCGTTAGGGCCTACAAAGTCGATGCCGTCAGTATAGCCGTTTTCTTTGAGCAGATTCCAAAGTGTCAGGCGATAGCCGTTGACAGGGTCTTGTGTAAATCCATCTGTAATCGAATCACCTAACGGCATGACACGGATTTTCTGAACTTGTTCTTCTTCGGGGGATACGGCGAGAGAAGAAATCATGCAGGCAGTGAGTGTACCTGCGGTCAGGGATGCCATTAATTTTCTCATTTTCATAGTAGTACATTTCCTTTCATGTAAATCTTTTAGTATTTTCAAGGCCATGTGGCCTTTTTATCCAAAGTGCGAGCCAATCCAGAAAACTGAGCGGTTTTTTTGCTGTTAATGCACCAGCCCAGCATGTTGCCCACATTGTTCCGTAAGATTTGCCGTTGATGATGAATCTCCAATTGATTTCATCATCTTTGTTGGCAATAAGAATATTTCCATAGTTAAGCTCTGGATGTGTAAGATTATCATCTCCCCAGATAATGCTTTTTTCAAATGGGAAATCTTTTGTAAGTAATTCAGCATGTTTGATTTTTTTCATTATTTGGCTCACAGAAAGAAGTTCGCCTGTTATGTCTGTGATTTCTTCTTCACCGTTTTCGTCAGTCCATTTTTTTACACCAACCCAGAGGCCGTCAGAAATTTCAGTATAGAAAATTCTGAATTCTTCGGGAAATGTAATGCCGAGTTCAGTTTCTGTCCGGTGCAGATAAGTTTCCGAAACAGGCGGAAATGTTTCAGCATTTTGGAGAAGTCTGCGGATGTGTTCTATTTTTTCAGAAATTGTCATGATTCTGCACCTCAAATTCAGAAATATCCGGAATTTCGGGCATTTCGGTTTTCGGGCTGACGGTGAAGTCAGGTGTACTTTCTTCCGGAATATCGAGCATTTCGGCATCATGAAGATTATCAAGCGCATGGTCAGGCTGATATTCTTTTCCGAAATACTGCATCTGTTCGTCGAATCGCTCATTAAAGTACGGGTAGCCGTCTTGTTTCTGAATCCAGACGGCCTGTCTGCAATCGGGAATCTGTGAGAGACAGATAACCAGCATAGGAATTCCCACAATCAAGTGAATAAAATTCAACATTATGCCTGAAATTATCAGTAATATGGTGAGTATCAGAAGTTTCGGCTTTTCCGGAATACTAAACAGCAGTAAGGCTAACAGTCCTGCACCGTATATAAATACAAATAATCCGAATGTGATTCCCGATAAAAAATTTCCATAAATCAAAGAAAGATGATATTTTACAGGCAGTGCGATTGCAAGATAAAGATTCATCAATGTCAGGACAGAAAAGAAAATCGTTCTTTTTTGATGACGAGCTTTATGGATATTCATGAGTGTACGGCATTTGTCGTAATGGGAAGTATCATTCATGGAAATCAGTCCTTTCTGAAAATTCCGGAAATTCAGGAACGTCGGGCATTTCGATATCCTGTGCGGAGCTGATGGCTTCTTCGGCGGGTGTTTCTTCAAAAGCATCTTTCATTTCTGCATCATGAACATGGTCGAAATGATGTTCCGGCTGATAAGCTTTTCCGAAACTTTGCATCTGTTCGTCAAAGCGTTCGCTGAACTGCGGATAGCCAGGCTGTTCTTTCAGCCATTTTAATTTTTTATAGTCCGGTATGACCAATGCCAGAAGCAGAAGCAGTACAAATGCCAGCGGAAAATCAATACACTCGCTGATAATTCCAAGAAGAACCAATACCGTCGGAATAATACAGAATTTCGGTGTTTCCGGAACAGCGAACAGAAAAGAAATAAATATCCCAGCCGTGTAGACCAGGGCGAAAATGACAAAAATAATTCCGAACTGGGTAGCTAAAGGTGTAATTTTAACAGGAATATTCAGGAAAAGCAAGATAAATGCCATGACCATCCGGACAGAATTATGCTTTTCGATAGTGCGCATCATGACCTGACATTTCGGATAGTGGGAAAAATCTGTATCTGTCTGCATGAAAACCACTCCTTTCTGATAGTTTCAGTATAGCATATTTCCGGAAGTTTGTCTAGAGTTTTTTTATTTTTATTGACAGAAAATCCGGAATCTGATATAATAAAATCAAATATTCCAGAAGGGAAGATGTGTATGAAAAAAATAATCAGCATAATGCTGTTCTGTTCCATGCTTCTGATGACGGCATGTTCCGGAACAGCGCAGAAAGAAGCTTCTCAGGAAGTACCGGAAACACAGGCACAAACAGAGGCTCTCACAGAGATACAGACGGAATCCGAAACGGCTGTTGCAGAAATGCAGAAAAATATCTTTGACGGCTATGTTTCAAATACGGTGATTTCAACAGGCAATAACTATATGACAGATGCAAAAGGCGGTGTGACGTTCCGGACGTATTTTCCTGTAGAAGAAGCCGGCGAACTGGAGTATCGCTTCTATTTCTCAAATACAGTGGATTCTACATGGGAACGGGGCAGATATTCCTATGCAGGCAAATCCGGCGGAAACTATCAGATTCTGAATGCGCATGTATGGACGGCATCTTCTCCGGATACGGATGATGATTCCGAACCTGTAGAAATTACCTTTGACGGCAATCCGGAAAAATCTGTTTCACCAGATGAAATATTCCGGAGTGATGCTGTCAAGCTTGATGTTCCGGAAGGAAAGTACCTCGTCTGGGAATGGACGCTTGACGGCGTGGATATTCCCTGTATCAGAATGACAGAGCTTGCCTATTCCTATATTCTGAAAGATGACGGCGCATTAGAATATAATATGGATGTGCCTTGTCCACAGTTTATCGGAACAAACCGGAATGTAAAGAAAAAAATCGCCTGTTTTGGGGATTCTATTACGCAGGGCGCGGAAACGACTGCTTATGAGCAGAATTTCTGGGTTTCGGAACTTTCCGAACGTCTGGGGAGTGAATATGCTGTCTGGAATATCGGGTGCGGTTACGCAAGGGCAAGTGATGCCGCATTATGCGGAAACTGGCTCGAACGCGCCAAAAGTGCCAATATTGTAACACTTGCATTCGGAACAAATGACTTAGCTGTCGGACAGTATGGCCAGAGAAACTCCAGCTCTGCTGATGAAATTGAAAACTGGCTCAGAACGCTGATTCAGGAGTTGCAGAATGCCGGCTGTCAGGTGATTCTGTTCAATCTTCCGCCTTTTGATTTTGATGAAGCAACAGAAGACATCCGGACGGAAATCAATTCCCGGATTCCAGGCATTGCAGAAGAAACCGGATGCGGATTCTTTGACTGGGCAGTTTTGCTGTCGAATCCGGAAAATCCTTCGCAATCGCTTTACGGCGGACATCCGGATGATGAGGGCTGTCAGATAATTGCAGAAGCATTTCTGGAGCAGTTCCGGGAAATGCTGGAAAATTGAAATAAAAATCACAGTCCGAAAAGACTGTGATTTTTTTAGAAATCTGTTATTTTTCTTCAGATGTTTCAGAAGCAGGAGCTTCAAAAGATTCTGACTGAATTTCCGGAACAGAAGAAACTGCTGGAATTTTTGATGCAAGTGCTTCAGGAGGAGCATTCTTTGCTTTGTTTTCATAGACCAAAGCTAACACAAATGCCGTGCCGAGATAAGCGATAAACAGCAGGCCTTCCAGAACAAGGAAAATCGGGAAAGCAGACTTGATAATCGTTTTCAGAGTGATTAAGCCGGAAGTATCAGCCGGAACAAGAATATTATAGGCATTGGCGAGATAAATAGTTTCATAGTATTCATCAGCGGTCTGGTTGACAACATCCAGCAGATGGTCTACTTTCTGGCTCAAATCAGCAAGCTCTGTTTCTACTTTTTCCATTTTGGCTTTGGAAGCAGTAGCTGAACCGTTCAGTTCGGAAATTCTCTTCTGATACTTGTCAATTTTCTGTGTGTAAGTGGAAACTGCTTTCTGTGCAGAAATTTTTTTGTTAATCAGGTTATCGTATTCTTCGGAAGCTTGTGTATATTGGGAAGTATCCTGCTTTTCGCCATAAATGATAATTGTATCTTTTTCGTACTGTTCGATAGCTTCTTTTACGGTTTTGAGTTCGTCTTCTGAAATTTTCTTCTGACGGTTGAGGTTCTCCACTCTGTAGTTATAGTAAGCAAGCAGAGTATCTTTGTCTTTGGTAACGATATTGACAGTGATGTAGGAAGAAAGAATATCCAAGTCAACATCTCTGATAGTCGAAATGGATTCCGAAAGGTCAGAGAATGTATAACCTGTGGAAGTCGCACGGAAACGAGTATTGTCTTTGGAAGAAAGTGTAGAAACATAATCCTGAAGCGTGGAGAGTGTCGAATCAAAGACATCCACTGCCTGAGAATAGTCATATTCTGTGTAGTCCAGCGCATTGACAGCACTGCCAAGTGCATCGTTAAAGCCGTATTTTTCAAAGAAATAATCAGAATAAGCGTACAGAATATTATTCAGCAGTTCAACAGCTCTCTGACCGTCAAAGATAGTTTCAGAGTAATCAAAATAAACAATGAATTTTGTCGGATAGACTTTGACATCCAGCATTTCTTTACCGGCAGTCAGACTGCCCTGTTCATAGATGCTCTGATACATTGTAATTTTTTCAATCGTATCATCCGGCACAACACCTTCGATATAAATGCCCTGACGGATGTTTTCCAGTTCGGTCATGTCTTCTCCCATGGCAAGCAGGGCTTTTTCAATCACACTCGGATTTTTTACAGTATTGACATCAAAACTTCTGCCGTCAGGAGCTTTGCCGTTCTCAATTCCGCTGTAAGTGAAGCTGATTAAAGCCGAAAGCTTTTTTTGCTCTTTGGAATTAAACAGGCCGTAGCAGATTGGTGTCAGAACGCCCACAATAGTAGAAACTACAATCCATATGAGAAAAAAACGCTTTAACTGCTTGAAAATACCAGAGAAAGAGATAATTAGTTCATCCTGATTTTTCTGCTTTTCATTTTCCAGTGTGACATTCAGATAATGCTTCTGATTTGTTTCGTCATTCATATCATAACACCCTTACTATTTTTTGATTACATAAAGAACAGGAAGCTTCACATTATGTGAAGTTCCTGAACATTTTCTTTAAAAGCGATTAACAATTTTTTCCAGTCAGCACATGCACAATGGTTTTTAATACAATTTTAACATCTGTGAGAAGAGAACGTTCTTTTATGTATTTCCGGTCAAGTGCAATTTGCTGTTCTAATGAAAGGTCGTTTTTACCGCCAATCTGCCAGTAGCAGGAAAGGCCGGGCAGGACAGAAAGCCTGTCAGAAGGAAGATTTTCCTGTTCTGACGGAATAAATGGCCTTGGGCCAATAATAGACATGTCCCCTTTCAGAATATTCAGAAGCTGAGGCAGTTCATCAATGGATGTCTTGCGGATAATGCTTCCGATTCTGGTAAT
This sequence comes from Ruminococcus sp., assembly GCA_015066975.1. Lineage (GTDB taxonomy): Bacteria > Bacillota > Clostridia > Oscillospirales > Ruminococcaceae > UBA3855. The sequence continues at coordinate 25,616 of SVNI01000018.1, forward strand.
TCTGGGGTCTTTTTTCATTTTGAAAGTTGCGCCGTTGCCCTCATTCTTGGCAAGCAGTTCTTCACGGCGTGCATCTGCATTCAGGTACATACTGCGGAACTTGTAAATTTTGAATGGTTTGCCGTCCTTGCCAATACGGGTCTGTGTATAGAACGGTGTGCCGAAATCATCAGCCATAATCAGTGCAGATGCTACCAGCATCACAGGAGACAGAACTGCCAGTGCTGTGGCTGAACAAACAACGTCGCCAATTCTTTTGACTTTTTCATAAACAGGCTTCTCCAGCGGAAGAACAGGCGTTTCCAAGGCCATACGTTCTCTGAGCATCTGCTCATTCATATGCATTTCAATCACAGGTGCAGGGTGTTCTTCCTTTTCCTGAAGATTTTCCTGATATGCAAGATTTACTGTTTTTATCAATTCTAACTCCCCCTTTTAGAATACCGCCGTCTGTTTTTTCAGAACAGTGGATGCCATTTGTGGTTTGAAGTTTTCTAGTCTGGTGCAGGAACTGAGTGACAAAGGGCTGCAAAACTCCCTTGTGTTCAGTTTTTTTCACGGTTTTCCCCTCAAAAAACAGTGAAAATATCAGAAAAACGGATACATGTTTATATTATACATGATTTTCCTGCGCTTGTCAATAGTGAACAAACAGAATGCATGATTTTTGTAAAAATATCATAAAATGCAAAAAAATAAACTTTTAAAATCCGTGAAGTAGAATATAAAATACAAATTGTATAACTTGCGGAAATGATTTCTGTGCATTTTATGAAAAACCGCATCAGCTAAAATAATAAAATACATTCTGTAATGCTATTATCTATCATATCATAAAAAAAAGAGCTTGTCAAGAATATTTGAAAATTCTTGACAAGCCTTATAATTATTTTCTATAGTGTTAAGTTTTTTTGTGCATAATTACAATGTCATTAGAAATCTTATCCAAGCACCCTGTTCACAAGTAACCTGTATTTTGATTTTGTGAATTTCCATAATGCTTTTTGCAATCGCAAGGCCAAGGCCATAGCCGTTTTTGCCTTTATTGTTGCGGGCTTTGTCACCGCGGTAGAAACGCTCAAAAATTTTGTCAGTTTCTTCCTGTGAGATTTCACAGCCTGTGTTGTAGAATTCCAAAATACGGTTGTCACCTCTGCGCATGAGAGAAATCTTAATAGTACCGTGTTCATTGGAATATTTCATAGCATTGTCGATAAAAATCGCAGCAAGCTGACGGATGTGCTGTTCGCTTCCGGTATAGGTAACATCAGGCTGAATGTCGATTTCCAGATTTTTATGCTTTTCAAAGGCTTGGCTCTCAAATGGCAGTGCAGTGGCTTCAATTGCCGTGCTGAGATTGAATTCTGCAAAGACATATTCCTGTGTAGCATTATCCATTCTGGCAAGGCGGAGCAGGTCGCCGACAAGCTGATTCATCCGGGCGGTCTGTTCCTGAATGTAACTGAGCCATTTGTTTTCGCCGATTTCATCCTGAAGAATGTCTACATTGGCGGTCAGGACAGCAATCGGGGTTTTGAGTTCATGACTTGCATCAGAAACGAACTGTTTCTGACGTTCCATAGCAGTTTTGACAGGCTGGGTAATCCAGCGTGAAAAGAAAACCAGAAATGCGAACAATATCAGCAGTACGACAATCCCGACGATAACAGTTGTCCGGAATAAGTTATTCAATAAGCCCTGGTCGGATGTCTTGTCCGTAACGACAAGCAGAGTACCATATTCTTTTTCCGCTTTGTAATACTGTAACCAGCCGTACATGCCCTGCTGTTTTCCGGTGCTGAGAATGGCAGACATGATTTCTTCGGCCTGTTCGTCAGTATAATTTTCTGTATTGCGGATGCCGAGGAAATTACCATCTGCATCAGCCATCAGGGCGAAATGGTCGAGAACA
>SVNI01000019.1 GCA_015066975.1 Ruminococcus sp.
TAATTTCACGGCTTCGAGATTCGGAACGGCAGTTCTGATGATTTCGCATCCTGCCTGTTCGAGTTCGACAGCCTGACGGACATTGCCTTCAATGTTATCAGCCGGAACATTCAGCATAGACTGAATATAGATATGTTCGCCGTTCAGAATACAGTTTCCGACTTTGACGGGGTGAATGTTTCTCATAAGTAAAAACCTCCTGTTTTTAATAATATAAATCCCAAAAATCTCTCATTGTACCTACTAGTCCGTAGCTTAGCCACCAAAGAAGTAAAACATTGAATCCAACAAGTACAAGATATTTTTTACTAATGATATTTTGCTTTCGGAATTTATAATAGGTTAAAAAAGTGATTATAGTAAAAAGAATTGTGATTCCAAATACTATCATTGGAAAAAACAAAAAATAATTTTTTTCAACTCCGTGGCCAGTTACTTTAATGTAATAAGTAATAGTCAACTGTAAAGATATGAAATGTACAATAAGTGTAATTATTATGTCAAGTATTGTATCCATAATCTTTTTTCGTTTCAATGACATGACGAATTCACCTCCAAATTCCGATTTATCTTATTAAAAAAATTATGTATTCTGCCGGAATAGCTCCGACAGATGATTTTTTTACTTGTTCGCCAGATTGAAAATATCCTGAATCGTGACAGCAATCATGATTAAGAATAACACTGCCATGCCGGCAAAATGCACCATGCCTTCTTTTTCGGGGCTGACAGGCTTCCGGCGGATGCCTTCAATCGCTAAGAAAACGAACCTTGCGCCGTCCAATGCCGGAATCGGTAATAAATTAAAAATCCCGACGTTGATAGTAATAAAAGACGCTAACGACAGCACCGAGGTCAGATGCTGTTTGAATGTTTCGCCGTAAGATGCCGCCTCTCCAATCGTACTGATAATCCCGACAGGGCCGGACAAATCATGAAACCCATATTTTCCGGTAATCAGGTCACGAAGCGAAATCCAGATTAACCGCCCTGTCGAAATCGTATCCAGAAAACTATACGAAATCACATTGAAGAAATTCAGCTTTTCAGCCGAAATATAGAAATCCTGACGGCCTTGTGTAGCAGTATTGTAGAATCTGACATCTTTAAGAGTAACTTTTTCACCGTTTCGGCGAACAATCAGTGTCATAGTATCGGATTCAGTATTCTGAAGCTTGTAAGACAAATCTGTATCTGTGAAGATTCTCATGCCGTCCATATACAGAATTTCGTCTCCGATTTGCAGACCGCATGTCTCGCTTGTCGAGGTAGAAACCCCGGTTTCTTTATCTTTTGTGAAATCGGCGATTTTCAGCGTGATGACATCGCCGTAAAGCAGAGTTGTACAGATAATCAGAACAAATCCGAGAATCAAATTCATTGTTGCCCCTGCAACGACCACAAGCATTCTCTGCCAGACGGGTTTTCTGTTGAAGGCTCTGGGGTCATTGCTTCCGGCATCTTCGCCCTCCATTGCACAGAAACCGCCTATCGGAAACAGCCGGAGCGAATATTCTGTTTCGCCTTTTTGTTTTTTCAGCAGAACAGGCCCCATCCCGATGGCAAACTGATTCACTTTGATTCCGCACAGTTTTGCAACGGCAAAATGTCCGAACTCATGCAGGGCGATAATCACACCGAAAACCAGCATTGCAACGATAATCGTAACCATAAGCAATCATAAATCCTTTCTGAAATGTCAGTGTTTTGCGATTTGCTCCCGAACGAAATTTCTCGCCAGCCTGTCAGCTTCAAGAATTTCTTCATAATTATGAATTGTTCCGCCCTTGACGGTCTGCATTGCTTTTCTGACGAGTTCGCCGATTTCGAGGAATTTAATTTCATCCCGAAGAAAGTGTGCTACTGCTTCTTCATTTGCGCCGTTGACAACTGCCGGACGGAGACCGCCTTCTTTGATAGCTTCAATCGCACATGTCAGGCAGTCAAACGTTTCATAATCGGGCTTCTCGAATGTCAGCGTTCCGTAATCTGTCAGAGATAACGGCCTTGTCGGGCAGTCCACACGATTTGGATATAACAGTGCATACTGAATCGGAATTTTCATATCCGGCACACCCATCTGTCCGATAACGGCATAATCCTCGAACTCGACAGCAGAATGCAGAACGCTCTGACGGTGAACGACGATTTCAATCTGTTCCGGGGTCAGGTCAAAGAGCCATTTTGCCTCGATAAATTCAAGGCCTTTGTTCATGAGCGTGGAAGAATCAATTGTGATTTTATTGCCCATATTCCAGTTAGGATGCTTCAGGGCATCTTTTGCTGTGACATTCTGCAAATCGGCTTTTTTCTTTCCGAAGAAAGGCCCTCCGGAGGCGGTCAGAATCATTTTTCTGATTTTATTCATGGAATTGCCCTGCAAGCTCTGGAATACGGCAGAATGTTCACTATCGACAGGATAAATTTTCACACCCTTTTCAGAAGCAGACTTCATGACAAGTTCACCACCGGCGACGAGAGTTTCTTTATTGGCAAGGGCGATATCATTTCCGGCTTCGATGGCTTTGAGTGTCGGGAGCAGTCCGACCATGCCGACGACGCTGTTCAGAACAATATCTGCATTCTTGTCAGAAGCAATCTGACACAAGCCGTTCATGCCTGTCAGAATTTCGATATTTTCTCCGGAGAGTAATTCTTTCAGTTTTCCGGCTAAGGATTCCTCATAGATGCAGACACATTCCGGATGGAATTTCTTCGCCTGTTCAGCGAGCTTTTCCGCCTGATGGTTAGCGGCAAGAGCGGTCACTTTCAGACCATGTTTTTCGATAACTTCAAGAGCCTGTGTGCCTATCGAACCGGTAGAGCCTAATACAGCGACTTTTTTCATCATATTCAAAACATCTCCTATTAAGACAATAAACCTATCTTGTAAGACAGGTTTATTGATTTTGCTTACTTATAAAATCGGGAATAACTGCATACACCAGTAAAACGCCGGAATGACAAACAAGACGCTGTCGAATCTGTCCATTAAACCGCCGTGTCCGGGCATGATATTTCCGTAGTCCTTGATTCCTTTCTGACGCTTGATAACCGAAGCAGTCAAATCGCCAAGAACACTGACAGCGGCGCAGACAAGCCCTAACACTCCGGCTTTCAGAGCCTCAAACAGCCCGAAATACAAGCCGTTTGCTTTCGCATAGAACAGAAAAATCAGGGCAAATAATACCGTATTGCTGACAAGTCCGCCGATAAAGCCTTCGACCGTCTTTTTCGGGCTGATTTCGGGACAGAGTTTTGTTTTGCCTAAAGCGACTCCGGAGAAATATGCACCGGTATCGGCAATCCACGCACCGCACAGCGACAGTATCACATAGAACAGACTGTGATTTTCGTCATGATTCAGGGTTATCAGAAACGTGAAAGAATATGTGACAAGTATCATAGCCGAAATCATGAAAGCACCCTGTTCAATTGTGAATGTTTTCGGATGGCGCATATAATCCCAGAACAGCACAGAAAGACAGACATACAGCAGAACAGAGTAAACATTTATGACGATAACTCCGGCAGTGCCGGACATGCCGTCCTGCAACAGAGAGCCAAGAATCAGATACAGAATTCCGTAAGTCATCACTGCACCGGTAGCAAGCCTGAATTGCAGTCCGCCGACTGCGCGAACCAGCTCAAACAGGATAATCCCGACAATCGCCGCGAACGCTAACGGAAATACTATCGTATTATGCAGAATCAGCACCACTGTCAGCAGAGCCGCACCAATCACGCCGGAGATAATTCTCTGCTTCATCAGACACCCCCGAAGCGTCTGCCTCTGCCGGCATAGTCGATTAATGCCTTGTTCAGTTCTTCCGGCGAGAAGTCCGGCCATAACACGTTGGTGAAATAATATTCCGCATAGGCGCACTGCCAGATTAAATAATTCGATAACCGCAATTCACCGGACGGCCGAATGACTAAATCGACATCAGGCATTCCGGCAGTATAGAGATTATCTGCAATTGTCTGTTCTGTGATATCTTCCGGATTCAGTTCGCCGGATTTGATTTTTTCAGCTATTTTTCTTGCAGAATATGCAATCTCATCCCGTCCGCCGTAATTGCAGGCGAGCAGAAGGGTCATTCTGGTATGATGTGCAGTATCCTGTTCGAGTTTAATCATAGCTTTCCGAATATCCTCCGGATAAGCGGACTTATCGCCCAGAAAAACGGCTCTGACACCGTCTCCCAGATGTGCCTGTACATCTACCAGATATTCACGGAGCAGTTTCAGAATGCCGTCAATTTCCTCCTGCGGACGCTTCCAGTTTTCGGTAGAGAACACATAGAATGAAATATATTTGATGCCGATATTCTTGCAGTAATCCACAATTTTCTTAAAATTCTTCGCGCCTTCCACATGGCCGAGGCTTCTCGGCAGACCGCGTTTTTTCGCCCATCTGCCGTTGCCGTCCATGATAAAGCCGACATGTGTGGGCAGAACTTCGGGCAGTGCCAGAGATTCCGCCTTTTTTCTTGTAAAAGCCATATTTCTGCTCCTGCTCAGATGCTCATGATTTCTTTTTCTTTTGCAGAAACGGCCTTGTCTACTTCATCGCAGTACTTGTCAGTAAGCTTCTGTACTTTCTTTTCTGCTTCTTTCTGGTCATCTTCGGTAAGTTCGCCGTTCTTCTTCATAGCTTTGAACTTATCGACAGCATCACGGCGCACATTGCGGACAGCGACTTTGGCTTCTTCTCCGTATTTCTTGACGCTCTTGCAGAGTTCTTTTCTGCGTTCTTCGGTCGGCTGGGGGAAAGTCAGGCGGACAACGTTACCGTCATTGACCGGATTGATGCCCAAATCAGAAGCCTGAATTGCCTTTTCGATATTTTTCAGGCTGTTCTTATCGAACGGCTGAATGACGAGAGTACGACCTTCAGAAACTGTGATGGAAGCCATATTCTGGATGGGTGTGGGAGTGCCCCAGTAGTCAGCAGTAATCTTGTCGAGCACCTGCGGGTTTGCTCTGCCGGCACGGACAGAAGCGAAATTGCTTTGCAGGCTGTCAAGGGATTTCTGCATTTTTTCTTCTGCATGTTTGAGTGTTTCTTTCATAATAAAAATTTCCTTTCTGGTTAAAAATAATAAATTATTCAGCTGTAATGACAGTGCCTACCTGTTTGCCAAGCACAGCATCCAGAATATTATCTGGTCTGTGCAGGTCAAATACGAGCATGGGGAGCTTGTTTTCGTTGCACATAGTAGCAGCAGACATATCCATTACAGCAAGATTATCGTTAAGCACCTGACTGAATGTCAGATTGTCATAGCGTTTTGCGTCGTCGAATTTATTGGGGTCTTTGTTGTAAACGCCGTCAACGAGGGTGGCTTTCATGAGGATTTCGGCTTCGATTTCGACCCCTCTGAGAGAAGCAGCCGTATCTGTTGAGAAAAACGGGTTGCCCGTACCGCATCCAAAGATAACGACTCTGCCTTTTTCGAGATGGCGAATCGCCCTGTTTCTGATATAGGGTTCAGCGACCTGCTGCATATTGATAGCAGTCTGCACGCGGGTTTCCACGCCCATAGATTCGAGCATATCGGAAAGGGCAAGCGCATTGATAGCCGTTGCCAGCATTCCCATATGGTCAGCGCGAGTTCTGTCGAGACTTCCGCTCATACGTCCGCGGATGAAATTTCCGCCGCCGACAACAATGCCGACTTGTGCGCCGACATCCACGCATTTCTTGATACTTTCGCAGATATTGCCGATAACGCTGTAATCAAGGCCGAATTTCTTATCACCGGCGAGTGCTTCACCGCTGAGTTTCAGGATGATTCTTTTATATTTGAGTTCCATATCAAAGCACCTCACATTAATATACTAATCTTATAATCTTATTTTACACTAAAAAATCAAATCTGTAAAGGGATTTTTGAAAAAAACTTTTCCGGATTTGAAAAATTTTTCAGGACAGGCTGTATTTTTCCGGGATGCCATGCATATTCTGATAAAAAAGCAAAGGAGAATTTCACTGCCATGAAAATTTTATTATATCATAAAGATTTCTGCAAACCGGAGCAGGATATTCTGGAACGTGCTTCCCATAAGGAACACATGTTCCGGAAAACAATTTACTGGGACATTCTGCTTTTTCTGATGACAGGCATAGGCGGAGCTTTATTATTTCTGTTTTCGCCGTCCCTGATGAAAATTCCGGGACTGTGCGCTTTTGTTCCTGTCCGCAACAGTGTATGGGAAAACCTGAAAGTTCTCTACATGCCGGCCGTCCTGACTGGGCTGATTCGCTACTTATGGACAGGCAGTCTGCAAAAAGGCATCTTGACAACCTACGCACAGGGCATCTCCATGACTCTCCTGATTTTCCTGATAATGCACTATCTTTGCACAGGAATTTTGGGGAAAGAATATTTCAGAGCGGACATGCTTCTGTTTTATGCCTGTGTGATGTTCCTGACGTGGTATCTCCGCACCCATGCGGACAGGCAGAAAAAAAGCAGTCTGTCCGGTTTTTTGTTCTTATTCCTGCTGACAGGCTGCTTTATTTATTTTACTTTCAATCCGCCTGCAATTGGACTGTTTGCCGAAATCAGTCTGTTACCGCAATGACTTCGACTTCTACAAGAGCACCCTTGGGCAGGTCTTTGACAGCGACACAGCTTCTTGCGGGCTTTTCGGTGATATATTTTCCGTAGATTTCGTTAAATGCGCCGAAATCTGCAATATCTGCTAAAAAGCATGTTGTCTTGACAACCTTGGAGAAATCTGTTCCGGAAGCTTTCAGCACTTCGCTGAGGTTTTTCATCACCTGTTCGGTCTGTCCCTGAATGTCATTTGCTTCGATATTGCCTGTTGCCGGAACAATGGCAATCTGTCCGGATGTGTAAACCACACCGTTTGCCTTGACTGCCTGAGAATAAGGGCCAATTGCAGCCGGGGCAGTTTCTGTATAAATTTTTTCTGCCATAATAAAACAACTCCTTAAAAAATAATTTTTGATACTATAATCAGATTACTGATTTACAATCTTGAATCCAGCATTTGTCAGTGCCTGACGAATCTGCCGGATATGCTCATAGTTTCTGGTTTCCAGCACAATGCGGAGCACACAGTCTGTAATATCGCTGTCTTCGCTTGCACGTTCGTGATGAATGGAAACGACATTTCCGCCCAAATCCGCAAGAATCGCCGATACGCCTTTGAGCTGTCCGGGCTTGTCCTCAAGCTGAATGGTGAGTGTATCGCTTCTGCCGGATTTCAGCAGACCGCGCTTGATAACTCTTGACAAGATAGTCACATCAATATTACCGCCGGATACCAGACAAACAATATTTTTCTCTTTCATTTCGGGAATCTTATTGAACATCACAGCGGCAACAGAAACCGCGCCTGCGCCCTCGGCGATAAGCTTATGCTGTTCAATCAGTGCCAGAATTGCGGAAGATACTTCATCATCCGTAACAGTCACAACGCCGTCTACATACTTCTTGACAAGCTCGAACGTATTTTCGCCGGGTTCTTTGACCTTGATGCCGTCTGCAATCGTGCCGACCTTATCAAGGCAGACGATTTCATCTTGCTGGAGCGATGCCACCATAGAGGGCGCACCGCTTGCCTGTACACCGTAAACTCTGATTTTCGGGTTCAGGTGCTTCAGTGCGAATGCCACACCGGAAATCAGACCGCCGCCGCCAATCGGGACAACGACAATATCCACATCCCGGAGTTGTTTGCTGATTTCCAGTCCGATAGTGCCCTGCCCTGCGATAACATCTTCATCATCAAACGGATGAATGAACGTATAACTCCTTTCGTCCCGGAGTTCCAGTGCTTTCTGATAGGCATCATCATAGACACCCGGCACAAGGCAGACTTCTGCGCCGTAGCCTTTTGTCGCTTCCACTTTTGAAATAGGCGCACCGTCCGGCAGGCAAATCAGCGACTTGATGCCGTTCTTTGTTGCCGCAAGTGCCACACCCTGCGCGTGATTTCCGGCAGAACAGGCGATAACACCCTTTGCCTTTTCCTCGTCGCTCAACTGTGAAATCTTATAATAAGCTCCCCGGACTTTGAAAGAACCGGTAATCTGTAAATTTTCCGTTTTGAGATACACATTGGCATCCGGACAGAGTTTGGGCGCATAGATAATATCCGTCTGTCGGATAACATCTTCCAGCACATAACTGGCATGATAAATTTTATCAAGTGTCAGCATAAAAAAATCACTCCTTTATGATTCTTCCTGATATTCCGCACAGCGGAGCTGGTCAACAAATTGTCTTGCGGCTCGTGCGGAGCGTCCGCTTTTTCTCATAGCGAACTGTTCAGCTTTCAGGGCAAGTGTTCCGGCATCCGTGCGGAGTCCGGCTTTTTCGGCAAGATTCCGGACAATTTCGAGATATAAATCTTTATTCGGCTTATCAAACAGAATCTGAATGCCGAATCTTTCAGAAAGCGAAATTGTTTCCTGAACAGTATCGTTTCTGTGAACTTCGTCCCCGGCTCTCTGGGAGAACGTTTCCCGGACGATATGCCTCCGGTTGCTTGTCGCATAGATGACAGTATTATTCGCCCTTGCCGAAATACTTCCTTCGAGGACAGCTTTCAGGGCACTGAAATCGTCATCATTTTCTTGAAAGCTCAAATCATCAATAAATAAAATAAATTTCAGCGGATTATCGTTTAATTCTTCGAGCAGTTCCGGAAGCAGATGCAATTCGTTCTTAGATAATTCGATTAAGCGCAGACCCTCATCGGCGAACGAATTCGCCACGGCTTTGACCGTTGCAGACTTGCCTGTTCCTGCCGAACCGTAGAGCAGAATATTCGACGCATTCAGGCCGTTCAGCAGAGCTTTGGTATTGTCAGCGACCTGTTTTCTCTGAAGCTCATAGCCTACCAGTTCACTGAGCTGAATCGTATCCGGAAAGGCAACGGGTTTCAGGAGATAGTCTTTTTCTGAATTATCGGATAACTTCATCTGGAACATTTTATATTTTGCCCAGATACCGAAGCCGTATTTCCCGATATTTTCCAGCCGTTCAAAATAGAGCGTTTCAAGGTCGGTTTCCTCGGCCTGCCAGTCAGGCTGTAAGCCCTCGTGACCTGTAAATTCGCCGTAGCCCATGATGAAATAATGCTGTTTCATCATGGCTGACGAAATGCCTGCCGTTTTGGATAAATAACGCAGTTCCCGCCTTGCAGAATTCCGGATAGTCTCCGGAATTGCAAGCCCGTTTGCCATAAACCATGTACAGGGTGTTTCTGTAGATAACACCAGATTTGTGAGATATTCCGTCCAGTTATCCGTGTGCGCCTGATATAACTGTGATACAAAACGATAAAATTCCGTTTTTCTCGTCCACCAGTCAACGCCACGTTCTCCGGTAATTCTCAGCAACTGATGAAAAGCCCTGAATACCCTGTCATCTTCCAGACTGCGGAACACTGCCAGTTCATCCAGTCTGTCGTGTAAATCGCCGAACATTACTGAATACTTCCGTTCTTGATAGATTCTACCAGACCGCCGTTTTCAATAATCGTCTGGATAAATGCCGGAAACGGCTCAACCTGATAATCTTCTCCAGTTGTTTCGTTGTGCAGAATGCCGTTGTCCAAATCTGCTGTAATGGTGTTGCCCTCTGCAATTGCATCGGATGCCTTTTCAGATTCCACGATAGCAAGACCAATATTGATAGCATTTCTGTAGAAGATTCTTGCAAAGCTTTTGGCGATAACAAGAGAAATTCCGCTTGCCTTGATAGCAATCGGGGCATGTTCACGGGACGAACCGCACCCGAAATTCCATCCGCCAACCATGATATCACCCGGCTGAACTCTGGAAACGAAAGTTGTGTCGATATCCTCCATGCAGTGGGAAGCCAGTTCCTTATGGTCACTGGTATTCAGGTATCTTGCCGGAATGATAACGTCTGTATCGATATTATCGCCGTATTTGATAACTTTTCCTGTAAATTTCATAATCAGAGTACCTCCTCAGGTGCGGAAATCTTTCCGGTAATCGCACTTGCGGCGGCGACTTCCGGACTTGCCAGATAAATTTCAGATGTCACATGCCCCATTCTGCCGAGGAAGTTTCTGTTTGTGGTTGCAACAGCACGTTCACCTTCGGCCAGAATACCCATGTGTCCGCCCAGACAAGGGCCACATGTCGGTGTAGATACCACTGCTCCGCATTCGATGAAGGTCTTTAAATAGCCGGCTTCCATGGCTTCCAGATAGATTTTCTGTGTTGCCGGAATCACAATACAGCGCACGCCCTTTGCGACTTTCTTCCCCTGCATGATTTCCGCAGCGGCCTTTAAATCTTCGAGTCTGCCGTTGGTGCAAGAGCCAATAACAACCTGCTGAATCTTGATTTCTTCGATTTCATCAGTTGTGTGAGTATTTTCCGGCAGATGCGGGAAAGATACTGTATGCTTGATTTCAGAAAGGTCGATGACATAAGTCTTTTCATAAACGGCATCTGCATCAGCCTGATATACCACCGGTTCACGGTCGGAATGTTCCTTGACATATGCTTTAGTAATGTCATCAACAGCAAAAATCCCATTTTTCGCACCTGCTTCGATAGCCATATTCGCCATGCAGAGACGGTCAGCCATAGACAGGGAAGCCAGACCCTCGCCGACAAATTCCATAGATTTGTATAATGCACCGTCAACGCCAATCATGCCGATAATATGCAGAATGACATCTTTACCGGAAACATACTTGTTCAGCTTGCCTTTGAGTTCAAACTTGATTGCAGACGGCACTTTGAACCAAGCCTTTCCGATAGCCATACCACAAGCCATATCTGTTGAGCCGACACCTGTCGAGAATGCGCCGAGTGCGCCGTAAGTACAGGTATGAGAATCCGCACCAATAACGGCATCACCAGAAACGACAAGCCCTTTTTCCGGCAGAAGTGCGTGTTCAATGCCCATCTGACCGACATCATAGAAATTGGTAATGCTCTGGTCACCGCAGAAGTCACGGCACATCATGCACTGCTGTGCGGCTTTGATGTCCTTGTTCGGAGCGAAATGGTCCATTACCATTGTGACTTTTTCTTTATCGAAAACAGTTTCTTTTCCCATGTTCCTGAATGCCTTGATAGCCACGGGAGAAGTAATATCATTGCCAAGCACCAAATCCAGATTGACAAGAATCAACTGTCCGGCTTCGACTTTATCTAATCCGGCATGAGCGGCAAGAATTTTCTGAGTCATGGTCATACCCATGAAAATATCAGTCCTTTCGTAAATCTATATTTCAGTAAATCAGAATTCCGGCAGGGGAAGTTCTCCCCCGCTGAAATTCTCTATATTGTTTAGAAAATCTGTCCCGGCAGTTTTAATTTCTGCTTAGGCGGAAAATCTCTGTCGAATGCTTCGACATCCGCATCATCCACATAATAGCCTTTCGGCGTGAGATAAACACCTGTTACGCCGTTCAGATAACCGGGAATCAGCTCTTTGCAGAGAAAGAAGGAAGCATCTGCCTCTTCGGGCAAATCGTGATATCTGATACCGAACTTTCCGGCATAATCGAAACCGCTCTTTCCGTAGAAAGCAATATTGCCTTCAAAGAGAACCGCGCCGAACCCCATTTCTTTAGCCTTCTCCAGAGAATAGTCAAGCAGAATCTTTCCATAGCCCTGACGTTTCAGTTCCGGCGTAATGCAGATGGGACCCATTGTCAGAACATTGACAGTTCTGCCGTCATCCGCCTGAATGACGGTTTTCATGAACATATTCTGTCCGATAATTCTGCCGTTCTGTTCCATGACGAAATCCAGTTCCTTGATAAAAGCCGGGTCATTCCGGAGAACATGCATCACATAATGTTCACTGCATCCGGGGCGGTAGACGTTCCAGAACGCTTCTCTGATAAGATGCTCAACAGTTCTGTAATCTTCTTTTTTCTCTAAACGAATATGATAATTCATAATATTACCTCCTGAAAATTGTTTATGTTACTGCCTTTCGGGAGGTTTCAGCGATTGTCAGAAAACCTCCCGGTCAGCTGACAATCTCCAGTGTACCATAATATTTCAAACAGACATCTCCTGTAAAAATAAATTTTAATTAATAATTGATAATAGCCCCTCTGTCAGCAGAAGAAACCATTTTTGCATAGCGTTTCAGATAACCGGTAACATCCGTCTTGACTTTGATTTCAGTCGTTTCCTTGCGCTTTGCGATTTCTTCATCGGAAACTTTGAGTTCAATCTTATATTCCGGAATGTTGATAGAGATAATATCGCCATCCTGAACGTAAGCGATTAAACCGCCCCTGACAGCTTCCGGCGATACATGACCAATTGCTGCACCTCTGGTAGCACCGGAGAATCTGCCGTCTGTGATAAGAGCCACTTCTTTATCCAGACCCATACCAGCAATCGCAGAAGTCGGAGAAAGCATTTCTCTCATACCCGGACCGCCGGACGGGCCTTCATAACGGATAACAACTACATCTCCGGCAACAATCTTTCCGGCATAGATAGCAGCAATGGCTTCTTCTTCGCTGTCAAATACCTTTGCAGGGCCTTCATGTACAAGCATTTCTTTTGCGACTGCACTCCTCTTGACAACACAGCCGTCCGGAGCAAGATTGCCACGCAGAACAGCAATACCGCCTGTTTCGCTGAACGGATTGTCAATCGGCCGGATAACTTCAGGGTCACGGTTGATACAGCCTTCGAGATTTTCGCCGAGTGTCTTTCCGGTTACAGTCATTACATCAGTATGAATCAGGCCTTTTTTATTCAGTTCGTTCAGAACGGCATACACACCGCCGGCTTCATCAAGCTGTTCCATATAAGTATGGCCAGCCGGAGCTAAATGACAGAGATTCGGTGTCTTTGCACTAATCTGATTTGCAATGTCCAGATTGATTTCCACACCGCATTCATGCGCGATAGCCGGTAAATGAAGCATACTGTTGGTAGAGCATCCAAGAGCCATATCCGCAGTCAGTGCGTTCTGGAAAGCCTTTTCTGTCATAATATCACGGGGACGGATATTCTTTCTGTAGAGTTCCATGACCTGCATTCCGGCATGTTTTGCGAGTTCGATTCTTCTGGAATATACCGCCGGAATTGTGCCGTTTCCGCGCAGACCCATACCGAGGACTTCTGTCAGGCAGTTATGGGAATTTGCTGTATACATACCGGAACAGCTTCCGCAGGTAGGACATGCATTCAGTTCATAATCATAAAGCTTTTCTTCATCAATTTTTCCGGCTTTATAAGAACCGACAGCCTCGAACATACTGGAAAGGCTGGTTCTTTTGCCGTCAACATGACCGGCGAGCATAGGGCCACCGCTCACGAAAATAGTCGGGATATTGACTCTTGCAGCAGCCATGAGCAGACCGGGAACATTCTTGTCACAGTTAGGCACCATAACAAGCGCATCGAACGCATGAGCCAGAGCCATAGCTTCGGTAGAATCGGCGATTAAGTCACGGGTAACGAGAGAATATTTCATACCTCTGTGACCCATAGCGATACCGTCACAAACGGCGATTGCCGGAAATACAATAGGTGTACCGCCAGCCATAGCGACACCCATCTTGACGGCATTGACAATCTTATCCAGATTCATATGACCGGGAACAATTTCATTATAGGAACTGACAATGCCGACAAGCGGACGTTCCATTTCTTCTTTTGTCAGACCTAATGCATGTAATAATGACCGCTGGGGGGCGCAGTGTGCGCCTGCGGTTTTTGCATCAAACATCATAATTATTAACCCCTTACTGTAATAGGTTTTATATATATGACAAGTTATCCCGCAGAAACGGGATAACTTGCCTATTGAAAATAAATTCTAAAATTAATTAGTTGTTGATGAGCTTGTCATCTTCGCTGTTCCAGCTGTAGAGCTTTCTGATTTCCTTGCCGACAACTTCGGAGGGATGTTCAGCATGGAGTTTTCTCATCGCCTTGAAGTGTACCTGATTGCCGGCATCGGACATATCAAGCAGGAATTCCTTAGCGAAAGAGCCGTCCTGAATGTCAGCCAGAACCTTCTTCATAGCCTTCTTGGTATCTTCTGTGATAACCTTCGGGCCTGTGATGTAGTCGCCGTATTCAGCAGTATTGGAGATAGAATATCTCATGCCCTCGAAACCGGACTGATAAATCAGGTCAACGATGAGCTTCATTTCATGAATGCATTCAAAGTAAGCATTTCTGGGGTCATAGCCTGCTTCTACGAGAGTTTCAAAACCGCACTGCATCAGAGCGCATACACCGCCGCAGAGAACAGCCTGTTCACCAAAGAGGTCAGTTTCTGTTTCAGTTCTGAAAGTAGTTTCCAGAACACCAGCTCTTGCACCGCCGATGCCTGCTGCATAAGCCAGACCGATTTCCTGCGCGTCGCCTGTTGCATCCTGCTGAACAGCGATTAAGCACGGAGTGCCCTTGCCAGCCTGATATTCGCTTCTTACGGTATGACCCGGAGCTTTCGGGGCAATCATGATAACGTTTACATCAGCCGGAGGTACGATACAGCCGAAATGAATGTTAAAGCCGTGTGCGAATGCCAGTGTCTTTCCGGCAGTCAGATAGGGCTTGATGTCAGATTCATACAGAGCTTTCTGCTTTTCATCCGGAATCAGAATCATGATGATGTCAGCGATTTTAGAAGCTTCGGCAGTTGTCATGACTTTCAGACCCTGCTTTTCAGCCTTTGCCCAGCTTTTGCTTCCTTCGTACAGACCAACAACAACATTGACACCGCTTTCCTGAAGGTTCAGTGCATGAGCGTGACCCTGAGAGCCGTAACCGATGATAGCGACTGTCTTGCCGTCGAGCTTGTGAATATCACAATCCTGCTGATAAAAAATTCTTGCTTCTGCCATTTTAAAAGAACTCCTTTTCTTAAAAAAATAGATTAAAATATATATGATTTAAAGACTTGTATCGCTGTTCAGATAGTGGCATCCTCTTTCGATAGCCACTACGCCGGTACGGCACATTTCGAGAATGCCGAGCGGTTCAACAAGTGCAATAAATGCCTCAATTTTGGAAGTTTCGCCTGTGATTTCCACGCAGAGGGTCGAAGGCGAAAAATCGACAATCTTAGAACGGAAAATATCCACAGCGGATAAGATTTCCTGCCGGGTTTCCGGCTTGTTCTGGAGTTTAATCAGAGCCAGTTCACGGTAAACGCTCTTAGGCTTGTCCATGACCTTGACTTCTTTGACGTTATAGAGTTTCTTGAGCTGTTTGATAATCTGACGGCAAGTTCCGTCATCACCGGTCAGGGAGATAGTAATTCTGGAATATTCATGTGTTTCTGTCTCACTGACGGTCAGGCTGTCGATATTGAAGCCTCGGCGGTTGAACATGCTGGCCACACGGGTCAGAATGCCGGGCTGATTTTCCACCAGAATGGCAATGACAAAGCGTTCCATTTACTTATCGCTCCTTTCTGTGATAATATCTTCAATACATCCGCCGGGCGGAAGCATGGGGAGAACAAATTCGTCCTGGTCAATCATGCATTCCACAAGGACAGGGGCATTTTCAGCGAATGCCTTTTCAAGCACAGGAGTCAGTTCGGAGAGTTCCTGAATCCGATAGCCCTTGATGCCGAATGCATCTGCCAGCTTCATGAAATCTGTTTTTCTGCCGTGCAGGTCAGTATTGGAGTAATGCTTCTGGAAGAACAGGGTCTGCCACTGGCGCACCATGCCGAGCACATGATTATTCATGATGATAATCACAACCGGAACATTTTCAGAAGAAACAGTCGCTAATTCATTCAGATTCATACCGAAACTGCCGTCACCAGTGAACAATACTGTTCTTTTTCCGGTTGCCTTTGCCGCACCGATAGCCGCACCAAGCCCGAAGCCCATTGTTCCAAGACCACCGCTGGAAATGAACGTTCTGGCATTCTGAAACGGATAGTACTGTGCTACCCACATCTGATGCTGACCAACGTCTGTGACAATGGGAGTATCCGGATTCGCAAGCTTTGCGGTTTCCTGAATCAGCGCATACGGCGTGATTCTGTCCTTAGCCGTGACTTTTTCAAACTGCTGTGCTTCTTCGGCTTTGAGTTCCTGAATTCTGGCATTCCATTCGGGAAGCTCTTTCTTATCGACAAGTGAGATTAATCTCTGGAGTGCATCTTTGACATCACATTCAATGCCTAATTCCACAGCGACATTTTTATTTAATTCTGCGCCGTCGGCATCAATATGAATAATTTTTGCTTTTCTGGCATATTTGGAAACGTTTCCGGTAGCACGGTCACTGAATCTTGCGCCGACAGTAATAATCAAATCGGCTTCGTCCTGCGATACGCTGGAGGCATAATGTCCATGCATTCCCTCCATGCCGAGATAACGCGGATGATTTACCGGAACAGCCGACAATCCCATCATCGTGCATCCCACAGGTGCATCAATCTTGTCAGCAAGCTGTGTGATTTCTTCAGAAATATCAGCAGAAAGCGCACCGCCGCCGAAATAAATATAGGGCTTTTTGGATTCTGCAATCATCTGAACGGCTTTTGTCAGCTTGTCGCCCTTTGCCTTTTTCTGCATTTTCTTTTCCACAACAGGACATGCCTGATAGGGATACGTTGCAACCTGTACATCTTTCGGGATATCAATCAAGACAGGCCCTGGTCTGCCAGATTTGGCAATTATAAATGCTTCTCTGATAGTATCAGCCAGCTTGTCAATGCTCTTGACCAAGAAATTATGTTTTGTGATAGGCAGGGTCACGCCTGTGATATCGACTTCCTGAAAGCTGTCTTTGCCGATTAAAGAATTCGGTACATTGCCTGTGATGGCAATCAGCGGAATCGAATCCAGATACGCTGTTGCAATGCCTGTGACCAGATTGGTTGCCCCTGGGCCTGATGTGGCAATGACAACACCGACTTCTCCGCTGGCTCTTGCATAGCCGTCAGCGGCATGGGATGCACCCTGTTCATGAGCTGTCAGAATATGCTGAATTCTGTCGCTTCTTGTGTATAATGCATCATATAAATTAATTACCTGACCGCCGGGATATCCGAACACTGTCTTACATCCCTGCTCAATCAGAGTTTCTACAACGATTTCTGCGCCTGATAAAATCATGACTTCAGTCCTTTCTTTTGTTATGAATCTGAATTCAAAAAACAGTTCTTGTCTTTTATTATAGCACTTTAGCAGAACCAAATCAAGAGAATATTTGAATTTTGACATTCTGCACAAGTTTCAACGTCCGTATTTGTTGAAAAAAATCCGGCAGATTAAATTTCTGCCGGATTTTTCTGTTTTTTGTTGTCTTTCAGCATCAGAACAGTGAAAACGACTGCCAGAATCAGCATATAGCTCATGGTGATGACAGAATGCTGAAACTGATTGAAAGTGTCTTCGTTAATCGTTTCAGAAGCCAGCGCATAGGCAACCGCCCCGGCAGAATTATTATTAATCGAATGTGCAATGCTCGCCGGATATACGGAATTTGTCTTTTTTGTGAGCCACATCAGGAACGCCCCCAGACTGATACAGAACAAGCTCATCAGGAGTAATCCGCCGTAGGGATAGCTTGGATAATCCGTTCCGAAATTGTGCCCTTTCACGGTCAGAGGTGCGTGCCATAATCCCCATACGATTCCGCCGATAATCACGGTTGCCGGTACGCCGATAAGCTTTTCCAGCTTCGGATATAAATACCCTCTCCAGCCTAATTCCTCCCCGAAATTGATGAATGCTAACGGAATCGACATGCCTGCCGTCATCAGGAGAAGGCCGAAAAACTTCGGAACGGTAAAACCTGCAAACGGAGCTTCTCCTTCCATCAGATTCGCCGTGATGCCTCTGGGCAGTTCAAAAGCAATCAGGAAAAAAACAGATAAAATATAATATTTCAGATTGCCTTTTACATTCAGATGCAGAAAACTGTCTTTCCAGCCCTCTTTGGTGATGATTCTTGTCAGGACAACGGCAATCGCCGGCGAAAACGTCACAAACAAGAACCAAGCCAGCATGTTCGGGTTGTCCCAGTCCTCATAGTTTCCCATCTTCCAGCCGAAAGCGATTTCCGGAATATAAGCTGTCGCATAGGATAACAGAAAGAAAATACCGACTCTCTGCCATTCCAGTTTTTTATTTTGCATAGTGCTCCACCCCTTTCAGATAACATTTACAGGAAATCCTGTAAGAGGCATAATAAAGCCCCATTGAAATCCAGACAAACAAGCCAAGCCCGAAATACAGCCAGTCGGAAACATTTTCGCCGTGCAGAAAGTTCAGAATCTTATCATAGAAATCATCAATCGAATCGAAAAACGATATATCCCCGAACAGAAGATAAATCCCCCCGACTGCAATCAGCAGGACAAACATTACGGTATGTGCCATGTTTCCGCCCTTCGTTCCGAAACGAATCATAAACGGAATATCAAACGCACTCAGAAACATGTGAACGAAAAACAACAGTGCAGAAATACTTGTTGTTCCGGTCAGTGTTCCCTGAATCGGATTTGCGATATTCTCAAAGAAATATGTCCAGATTAATACTCCCATATCGCAAATCAGAATCAAGAAATATTTGCTTCTGACCTGTCCGACAGCCGTTTCTGGCGAAGATGCTATAAAATAAGCCCATTTCTTGCGCTCATCCGTCTGGAAGAAATTTCCCTGAAAGCATAATAAAAAGAAATAATCCAGCACTGTAATAAATATCATCATCATCACCGTAAAGGCATCTTCATCGGACAAATCCTGCCCGTCCGTCATAAACGGCAGAAACGGCATAATTCCCAGAAAGAAAGAGAAAAATATACAGCACAATCCTATTGCAAACAGCATGATTTTATTCTGTACGAGTTCTTTATAGAGCAAGCCTTTCATGATTATTTCTCCCTCCTTTTGATTCCCAGATATGTCAGATAAAATCCCAGAGCCAGCAATGCAAGCACAATCAGCCAGAGATACGGAGCGACTGCATCACGATAGACTCCGAATTCCGATTGCAGTAAGCCTTTTGTAACAGAAATTCGTTCCTGCGCCTCTATTTCGGCATCTTCCGGAAAGAGTGTTTCCAGTTTGAAAGCATAGCTCTTGCATTTAGGATAAGCCACAGCAAACATCGGAATCAGGACAAGCAGGGGCGAAGCAGCAGCGGAATTCATTTCTTTTTCGGTTCGCACCCTGACCATGAAAGCCATCTGTACCCAGTCGAACGCTAAATAAAAACAGGCGAACAACAGCATATTATTGAATTCATAAATGCCGAATGTATTTCCGGTCATGTGCGCCATAACCGAGCCGTTGATGAGGAATAATACAATTGCTATTACTAATCCAATCAATTTGATGATATAGATGCTGACCGTCCATTGCAGAGCCGTCACCGGAAAGATTTTCCGGTTTGTCGCCCATTTGACAGGCAAATCCGCACGTATAATAGAGAGCGTATCCATCATAATCAAGGCAAGATACGGAATCATATACAAGCCGATATAATAAATTATAACTCTGGAGACTTCTCCTGCGCCGGAAGTATCGTTCGGGTCATCCAGCAGAAATTTTTTAAAATTGCCGTATTCAAAGCTTAACTGCACCAGAATATTCCAGATAACCGCCCCGACTGAAATACAGAACACCGGAATCCAGTTTTTCTTGACAAGACAGAAATCACGATAGATTAAGCCTTTCATTATGACCACTCCTTTTTTGTCCGGTTGACGTAGAACAGCATAATTTCTTCGAGGGTTGTCGGTTCGAGGAGCAGTCCACTGTATTTCCGTTTCATAGCGGATTTATCAGAAATCATGACTTCTGCGCCGAAATCGGAAAGACGGGCACTGATGAAATCAGATTTATCAATATCCTGAAAGTCTTTCTTATAGCACTTGATAACGCCGTGATTCTCTAGGATTTCGTCCTTGTAGCCGGAAATCAGGATTCTGCCCTTGTCGATAAAGGTCACACTGTCGGCGACTTTCTCCAAGTCGGATGTAATATGCGATGACATCAGAATGCTGTGATTTTCATCTTGCAGATACTCTAAAAAAATATCTAAGATTTCGTTCCGGACAACGGGGTCAAGTCCTGTTGTTGCCTCATCCATGATTAATAATTCTGCGCCGTGTGATAATGCTGTCGCAATCTGGAGCTTCATTTTCATGCCTTTGGAGAATTCGCCGACTTTCTTTTTCATAGGGAGCTGAAAGCGTTCCAGATAGCTTTCATAAATCTGATTATCCCATTTCGGATAGATGTCACATAAAATTCTTGCAATCTGCTTTGCGCTGAAAATATCCTGAAAGGGCAGTTCGTCAAAGACAACAGAGATTCTTTTTTTGATTTCGATTTCGTCCTTGATGTTATCCATACCCAGCAGATGAATATTTCCGGAATCGACTGTAATAATATTCAGCAGAGCACGGATAGTGGTAGTTTTTCCTGCGCCGTTCTGCCCGATAAAGCCCATGATACTGCCTTTCGGAACATTGAAATTCACATTATCCAGTGTAAAGCCGTCGTATGTTTTAGTAAGATTCTGAATCTCGATAGCGTTTTCAAATTCTGTCATGATGATTCGCCTCCATAAATCAAATCTAAGATTTCTTTGAGTTCGTCGGGAGCAACCCCGGCGAGTTTGGCTTTTTCGCAGGCCTGCGAGAGCAGGTCTTCAATCTGCCGGAGCTGTTCTTCTCTGAAAAGCTCCTGATTCTGGGCTTTGACGAAACTGCCTTTGCCGGTATAGGATTCAATAAAGCCGTCATGTTCGAGTTCTTCGTAAGCACGTTTCGTCGTGATAACGCTGATTCTGAGCTGTAATGCCAGATTCCGCATAGAGGGCAGAGCCTCTCCCTCCTTGAGCTGA
The DNA here is from genome assembly GCA_015066975.1 of Ruminococcus sp. Classification (GTDB taxonomy): domain Bacteria; phylum Bacillota; class Clostridia; order Oscillospirales; family Ruminococcaceae; genus UBA3855. The sequence continues at coordinate 20,840 of SVNI01000019.1, forward strand.
CCGCTGAGAATCATTGTTTTAATCTGTGATGAAATCTGGCTGTAAATCGGCTCGCCGGAAGCGTTGCTGATGATAATATCAAACTGATTCATAATTTAAGATGCACCTCAATATAAAATTTAAAGCAAAGATAAGATTGTATATATACGTTATATACATTATATCATATATATACACTGTTGTCAATAGCAAAATCAAAAAAATCCTGAAAAAATAAAAAATTCAGGATACTGTTTCTGATTCACAGCATCCTGCCAAAATTAATAATCTTTATGCGTTTTCAAATACCAGTTCAGCCACGCAAATGTAAAATCTTCTCCCTTCATGACCAGCATTTTCAGCAGAATTTCCAGAAATCTGGATGTTTCCGGATGGATTTTCCGGGTCGGCTTTGCTTTCAGAAAATATTCCAGAGGCTTGCGGTCAGTATAATTCTCCCAGTTATAGATTTTGCTTGCACCCACGCGGTCACAGAACATTTCGGCGACATAGCGGAGGGGCATTTTGACGGGTTCGAGCTGTTTGGTTTCCGGAGAATAATCCGTCCAGTACTCGAAATGATGCTTGTTTCTGCCTTTGTGATGCATCCACGCTTCAGAATAGCCTTTTACAATGCGTTCCTGTTCATTTGGGCTTCTTGTGCCCTGATAATATTTCACGCTGGGAATAAATTCTGTCGGCGAATACTTCGACAAATCATGCAGAAGTCCCTGACAGGGAATCCCTGCCCGGAAACAGTTCCGCATGACTTCGCGCCGGTGATTTCTGACTGTCCTGAGATGTCCTGTAAGATGTTTCAGCATTCACAATCCCCTTCCTTACTGATTTATCAAAAAAGTTTTTTAATCTTCAAGCATGAATTTCATCAGCACCGGATTATGGTCAGTACACTGATAGCCTGTATCAATATTCTGAACATAAGTGCATTCTATATTATCCGATATAATAAAGCCATCCAGAATTACGACAAAACTATTTTCATTGTACGGCTCAATCGTATTGATACAGTATTCCACGCTTTCTTTTGAGCGTGCCCGGCTTTCTTTTCCTTCATCCATGAAAAAAGTAAAATCGGCTGTCAGGGGGCAGGTTATCTTCAATTCTCGAATACGTCAGGAAAACATATGCAAGATATATCAGCACAGCTTTCAAAACTTTTTTAATCATTTGATTTATAAATATTCAGGCTTCTTTTCTTAGTTCTTCTTATTTTTCTCTGTATCATGTGCAGAAGAAGCTCTTCCTGCCGAAATAACGCCGCTGATTTTCCTGAGACGGTCAAGAATGGCGTTAAGCTGTGTCAGATTCACGACCTGAATGTTAATCACCAGAAGCACCCTTCCTCCGCTGAGATTATGCGACTGCGGAACAGTCATGGAGATGCCGGCTTCTTTCATCACAGCAGAAATATCAAACATCAGGCCAACTCTGTCATAGCTGAGTACTTCCAGATTTGTCCGCATTGTCGCAGAAGAATTATCCGTCCACTGCACATCCAGCCAGCGTTCACGTTCTTCCGGGATATTTCTGGAGAGCATCGCTCTGTAATTGATGCAGTCTGTCCTGTGAACAGAAAGGCCGTGGCCTCTGGTGACAAATCCAACGATTTCGTCGCCTTTGAGCGGATTACAGCATTGTGCGAACTTTACGGCACAGTCGCTGATTTCGTCCAGAATAATCTGGTTTGTGACATTTTTTTCAACAGGCTTGACAATGGGCTGTTCTTCGGGTTCGTTCTCATCCGGATGAACATAGTTTTTCAGATACAAATCTTTCCATTTCGGTGCAAGCTTGCTGATGCTGACACCGCCGTAACCGATAGAAGCATAAAAATCTTCCAGTGTACTACAGCTATGGCGTTTCATATCGTCCGAGAAGAAAGCTTCATAATCTTCTTCCGGAATCCGGATACGGCTTCTGCGGAATTCTTTTTCGAGCAGGGTCTTCCCGGCTTCGATATTGCTCTGACGGTTTTCTTTTTTGAACCATGCACGGATTTTGGCCTTGGCTTCGGAAGTTCTGGCGATATTCATCCATGCTCTGTTAGGCCCTTTATTGGGGTCTTTGCTGGTGATAATTTCGCAAATCTGCCCTGTCTGGAGTTCATAATCAAGCGGAACAATTCTGCCTTCTACACGGGCATACATCATTTTATGGCCGATTTCGGTATGAATCTTGTAGGCGAAATCAATAGGGGTTGCTTTCAGCGGAAGGGTAACAGCATCACCCTTAGGGGTCATGACCATAATATTATCAGGAGAGAGGTCAATTTTGAGCGTACTGAGAATTTCGTCAGGGTCGTCGGAAGATTTCTGTGCATCCAGAATCTTGCGTACCCATGCAAGGCCTTCTTCCATCTTGTCGGTCTGGATGCCTTCTTTATATTTCCAGTGCGCGGCGATGCCGTATTCAGCAGTTTTATGCATATCCCACGTGCGAATCTGCACTTCAAACGGAATGCCCTCCCGTCCGAGCACAGTCGTGTGCAGAGACTGATAGCCGTTTTCCTTCGGCATGGCGATATAGTCCTTGATTCTGTCCTTGAGAGGTCTGTACATCTCGTGAACAACCCCCATGACAAGATAACATTCCGGCATGGTAGACACCAGCACCCGGACAGCATATCTGTCATAGACCTGCTCGAAGCTTCTGTGTTCTTTAAAAATTTTCTTGTACATGCCGTAGATGCTCTTGACGCGCCCCTGAATTTCTGGTGTCTGCTGGAACGGAATTTCTTTCAGACGTTCGGCGATTCTTGTCTTGATGGAAACAATAAACTGTTCGCGTTCTTCTTTGGTATTCTCAAATTTTCTGACAATTTCAGAATAGCCGAACGGGTCGAGATAATACAGCGAAAGTGTTTCCAGTTCTTCCTGAATTTTCTTCATGCCCAGTCTTCCGGCGATAGGCGCATAGACATTCATTGTTTCATAGGCCTGCTGCTGCTGTTTATGTTCCGGGCGGAACTGGAGTGTCCGCATATTATGCAGGCGGTCACAGAGCTTGATAATCATCACGCGCACGTCTTCATCCATAGCCAGAAGCATTTTCAGGATATTTTCGGCTTTTTTCTGGTCTTGACGGAATACCGGAATCTGTGTCAGCTTGGTAACTCCATCCACAAGACTGGCGACATTCTTTCCGAATAAAGCTCTGAGCTGTTCATCTGTTGCCGGGGTATCTTCCACGACATCATGCAGAAGTGCCGCGCAGATAGTATCCGTATCCATGCCCAGTTCCAGCAACAATTCTGCCACAGCCAGCGGATGAATAATATAAGGCTGTCCTGAGGAACGGTGCTGTCCCTCGTGTGCTTTGGCTGCAAACTGATAAGCCGACACAATCTTGCTGGTATCATACTGCTTATCACTTGTGAGAATTTTCTCCATAATCATGTCAAAAGTAACAACTCTGTCCTCAGTCATTGTAAGTACCTCCTTGAATTATTCTATGCCTGCAAGTTTTTTTAATTCTGAAAGAATTTCAGAATCTTCCAGATTGACTTTTTTCTGCGCCGGGAGTCTGACGACTTCTCCCGTTTGCAGATTTCTGGATATCAGCCCCATTTCTGCGAACACATCCAGTGCAACAAGCAGTTTGCAGAAATTAATGCCCTGCTTCATGACAGAAGCCGCCAGCGTTTCCGGTGTCACGGGCTGGGATGTAACGGCCAGATAGACAGCCGTCAGGTCTTTCCGTTCCGGAAGCATACCTTTATAATAAGACTGGGGCAGTTCTTCTTTCCGGCGATATTTTTCATATGTCTGCACCGCGCCGAGCAGTTTTGCCTGCTGAAGTCCTGCCGGGCGGACTTCCTGCACAAACATTGTGACATAAACCCTTCCGTTATAGGGATTTGCATTCAGCGTGACAAGCATATGATAGGCATTTCCGGCGGTGATGCCCGTCTGTTCCGGTGATTTTCCGAAATACATTGCTTTGTAATTCTGCCCGAACATGCTGACTGTCAGCCGGGTATGCGCACCGTTTGCCGTCGGCAGAACTTCCTGTACCAGAACATGTTCTGCCAGAAATACAGGTTCGGGATTTTCCGCACCGAACGGCGCAAGTGCGCCCAGACTCTGCACCGCCTCCGGATTCATAAACTCCGGTTTCAGCGCACAGACTGCATCTGCTTCCATGAACGGCATTTCCGGATGATGTTCTTCTGCATAAACCTGTATCTGTTTCCGGAATGCCGGAATATTTTCTTCTTTGAGCGTGAATCCTCCGGCCGCAGGATGACCGCCGAATTTTTCCAGCAAATCCGCACAGGAAGTCAACGCCCTGAATACATGAAACACTCCGAAACTTCTAGCAGAACCATGTCCCATGCCGTCTTTGATGCTAATCATAAAGCACGGCTTCCCGTATCGTTCTTCCAGCCGGGCGGCCACTATGCCAATCACGCCGGAATGCCAGTCTTTTCCGGCAAATATCAGCACCCTGTCATACAGCATTTCCGGACATTCTGCAATCTGCTGTTCTGCTTCTCTGAGAATCTGCATTTCGCATTCCTTGCGCCGGGCATTGACTGCATTCAGATGCTGGGCGAGTTCCGAAGCTCTTTCCGGATTCTCCTCCAGAAGCAGTTCTACTGCAAGTCTGGGAGATTCCAGTCTTCCGGCGGCATTGATTCTCGGTGCAATAATAAATGCAATATTCACGGAATCAAGCTTTTTTTCCGCCAGACCGCTGACTTCGCGCAGTGCGCAAAGGCCGGGACGCTCGGTATTTTCCAGATATTCCATACCTCTCTGCACCAGAAACCTGTTTTCTCCTGTCAGGGGCACAACATCCGCGATAGTCGCAACAGCAGCCAAATCACCGAACTGCTCCATTGCCATCTGTGTATCCCCGTCATTCATCGCCGCAATCAGCAGCAGCGCAATTCCTGCACCGCAGTAATACCGATACGGCGAATAATTATCCGTTCTGTGTGCATCCACAACAGCCAGTGCTTCCGGAAGTACTTCCCCCGGCTGATGATGGTCTGTAATTACCAGTTCCATTCCCAGCTCCTGAATCAGCTTTGCTTCTTCCACAGCAGAAATCCCATTATCAACAGTCACAATCAAATCCACGCCGTCTTCATGCATTTCGCGGACAGCCTGCATATTCAGTCCGTACCCTTCACTGCGCTCCGGAATTCTCCAAGTAACATCTGCGCCGGTTTCTGCAAGAAACGAATACAGAATCACAGTAGACATGATACCATCACAGTCATAATCTCCATAGATACAGATACGTTTTCCGGCATCCACGGCGTGATTGATAATTTCGGCAGCTTCTTTCATATCACAGAGTTCAAACGGACTGCTCAACTGCTGACAGCCCATAAAATTTGCAGCATTGGTCAGGTCTGCCAAGCCCTGCGCTACCAGCACTGTACAGCACAGAGCCGACAAATCGCTGTGTTTCTGCAATTCGGCAACAGATGCCGGGTCAGGTCTGCCGATGTTCCATTTTTTCATATCTGCCTCCCTAAACGAAGAAATTTATTTTTTATTATAACACTTTTTGGCATAAAATGCAATAGCTTACCGGCATATTTTTTTATTTTTACAAATTTCAGAAAAAGACTTGACAAATCCGGAAAATTATGCTATAATATACAACGTTGGAGAGATGTCCGAGCGGTTTAAGGAGCTAGTCTTGAAAACTAGTGATACGGCGACGTACCGTGGGTTCGAATCCCACTCTCTCCGCTTTTAAAAAATCCCTGAATTATGTGAAAGTACGTAATTCAGGGATTTTTATTTGCATTCTGATAGAATATTTTCTGTTTCATCTGCATTTTTTCTGTCGAATTTGCCTTGTAGTTCACACAACAATTCACACGATTTTACTTGAAAAAACAGCAAACTCCCTGCCTATGACCGAGCAGGGAGTTCTTTTGCGCTGTGTAGAGCTGTAATAATAGTATCTGGTTTGCCAGACCCGGAAAGCATTATATCATAAATATTTTATATCGTCAAGTAGATTTTTGTATTTTGGCATACTTTTTGTCGCTTTATGTGAGAATTTTCCAGTCCTCTGCGAGCATATCTGTTTACTTATTGTCCGTACCAAGAATATTTCTTTCGATTCTATCCTCAACACGGCGGTTCAGCCACATGAGCGCATCTTCGATGTGAGTCAGGGCGATGGCATTTTCACGGCTTGAAAATTCACCGCTCTGGAAACTTTTCAGACGGTCACGCACGATTTCAAGCAGGTCGGTGTCAATTACACCGGATATGCTGTCCGGAAGCTTTCTCGCACCGTTCTGAAATGCAATTGTAGCTAAGACGTGATGTTCTCCCATTGCTTCCGGATTATCATCAATCGGACGAATTTCATAAATATGATTTGCACCGCCGTTCCCCTTTTCGTCAACAGCATAGATGCTGTTTAATTTTTCACGTTTCTGAATTGTAGTTAATTTTCTCATACGCATATTAATCCTTTCAATCTTTTGTGAGCGTTCCGGAATAAGTCTTTCCGTCCGCTTTAAGTGTGATTTCAACAGATTCCACAGCGTTTTCAACAGGCGAAACAGCCGGAGCATCAATGAGCTGGGCTTCATCAGCAGAAGCCAGCAGAGCATTGACAGCACTCTGAACAGCCTGATAGTCATAGCCTGCGGAAATCAGACGTT